>CALQJP020000030.1 GCA_943330925.2 Chryseobacterium gleum | reverse complement strand
GGTGAATCAATTGTTTGAGGGGCTCGCCCCTCGGCTACGCGGGGACCAGTGTCTTGTTGCTATAGGCAGGACCTCGGCTGCGCTCGGCCGACGCCTACGGTCAATGAGCGAAGAATTAAAGTCAGCCCCTCCGGGGCTGTTTGGCGGGGGACGTTGCATATCTCTACTAAAGATTGCCCCCTCCGGGGTCACGCAAAGTGCAACTTGTGTCGGTCAACGAGCGAAGCCGAAAACAGCTTAACATTAACTCCTAAGGCAACTATTCACTAATCACTATTCACTATTTCACTCAAAACACAAAAGCCCCGTCTCCGGGGCCTTTGCGATGTTTAACCCATCGGCAATGAACAAACTGCCTTTGGTGTTTTTGAATGATATTATCCCAAATAGGATTTCAAAATTTTGCTTCTGCTGGTGTGCTTCAGACGACGAATAGCCTTCTCCTTAATTTGACGCACACGCTCACGTGTTAAATCAAATCGTTCTCCGATTTCTTCCAGGGTGAGAGGATGTTCTCCGTTCAACCCGAAATACAATCGAACCACATCTGCCTCACGGCTCGTAAGTGTGCGCAACGAACGCTCGATTTCCTTGCGAAGTGACTCATGCAACAAATCGGTATCCGGTGAAGGAGTATCGTTGGTCTGCAAAACGTCGTACATCGTGCTGCTGCTATCGTCACCGTCTTTCAATGGAGCATCCATTGATACGTGGCGACCGCTGTTGCGCATCGATTGCTTTACTTCATCCAAGGTCATCTCCAGCACCTCGGCCAATTCAGCCGGTGTCGGCGGACGCTCAAACTCCTGCTCCAACTTGGCAAAAGCCTTGTTGATTTTGTTGATGGAGCCAATTTTATTCAAAGGAAGACGAACGATACGTGATTGTTCTGCCAACGCCTGTAAAATCGACTGGCGAATCCACCATACAGCATATGAGATGAACTTAAAACCGCGTGTTTCATCAAAGCGCTGTGCCGCCTTAATCAGTCCGAGGTTACCCTCGTTGATCAAGTCGGGCAAGCTCAAACCTTGGTTCTGGTATTGTTTCGATACAGACACCACAAAGCGAAGGTTCGCTTTTGTAAGTTTCTCCAAAGCAACCTGATCGCCGGCCTTGATGCGCTTAGCCAACTCCACTTCTTCCTCTGCAGTAATCAAGTCAACTCGACCAATCTCCTGCAGGTATTTATCCAACGACGCGGTTTCCCGGTTCGTTACCTGTTTAGTGATTTTTAATTGCCTCATGTATTGTTTTCAATTGTTGGGGAAATCCCCGTTTAAGCGATTTAGGTTCAAGCAAGTTGGCTGCAATGACAGGAGTATAACCTGTCATTTGTCAGTTTAGTTCGCTTGGGCTTCAGGCTTCGGCAACAATGCCTTACGCGACAACTTGTACTTGCCGTTCTTCGGGTCTTTGCCAATTACCTGCACTTTTATCTTATCACCTTCCTTCAACACATCGCGAACATCCTCGATGCGGTACCAGTCGATTTCTGATACGTGCAAAAGAGCATCTTGTTTCGGAAGTATTTCCACGAACGCCCCGAATGCCTGAATATTCTTAACGACACCCTCATAAATTTCCCCAACTTCAATTTGAGGCGGGAAAACAATGCTGCGAACTCGTTTCAAAGCCGCATCGAGGTTCTCTTTATTGGCAGACGCAATCTCAACAACACCTTTGTTGTCCACTTCAGTGATGGTGATAATTGTGCTGGTTGTTTTCTGGATTTCCTGAATGATTTTACCACCGGGGCCTATTACGGCGCCAATCATATCGTTCGGAATTTCAAGCGAAACAATACGTGGTGCATGTGGCTTGTAGTCTTCAGCAGGCTTGTCCATCGTCTTGAGCATTTCGCCCAAAATGTGCAAACGACCCTGGCGAGCTTGCTCCAATGCATTCTTCACCATGTCCATGCTCAAGCCTTTGATCTTGATGTCCATCTGACAAGCTGTGATACCTTTCGATGTACCGGTCACTTTGAAGTCCATATCGCCCAAGTGGTCTTCATCACCCAGGATATCGGATAGAATTTGGTATTTCGAGTTGTCTTCGTTGGTAATCAAACCCATTGCGATACCGGATACAGGCGCAGAGATCTGCACACCGCCGTCCATCAACGCAAGTGTACCTGCGCAAACGGTTGCCATGGATGATGAGCCATTCGACTCGAGGATATCCGACACGATACGAATCGCATATGGACAAACGCTTTGTGGCGGAATTACAGGCTTCAGTGCGCGAAGGGCCAAGTTTCCGTGACCGATTTCGCGGCGGCTTGTGGCACGAATAGGACGCGCTTCACCGGTGCTGTATGGCGGGAAGTTGTAGTGCAACAAGAAGCGATCTTCACGCGGCATTACTGCGCTGTCGATCATCTGCTGGTCGAGCTTGGTTCCCAAAGTCAAAGTTGTCAATGATTGGGTTTCACCACGGGTGAAAACGCTAGATCCATGAGCTCCCGGAAGGTAACCCACTTCGCTCCAAATCGGACGAATCTCCGTAGTGCTGCGACCATCGAGACGGAGGCCTTCATTGAGGATCATGTTCCTCATAGCATCCTTCAAACAATCGTGATGGTATTTATTGATCAAGAAACGATTAGCCGTTTTGTACTCATCTGTCAATTGAGTCTCAAAAGCCTCCTGGATTGCATGGAATGCATCCGAACGAGTGGTCTTGTCAGAAGGTGTTTTCGCCGTGGTGTAGTACTTCTCATAGCACTCGTCCCACACGCGCTTCTTCAGTTCTGCATCCTTAGGCTCGTGGTCGTAAGTACGCTTCGGATTTGATTTGGCCACTTTAGAAGCCATTTCTTGCTGAGCGCGGCACTGCGCCTTGATTGCTTCGTGAGCCAGTTCCAGAGCTTGAATCATTTCAGTTTCAGAAACCTCTTTCATTTCACCTTCTACCATGACAATGCTGTCGAGCGTACCGGCTACCATCAATTCTAAATCGGCCATTGCCAATTGAGCCCATGTTGGGTTGACAACCAACTGTCCGTTGATGCGTGCAACACGCACTTCAGAAATAGGACCGTTGAATGGAATGTCAGAAACAGCAAGTGCTGCTGATGCTGCCAAACCGGCAAGGCTATCAGACATATTCTCTTTATCGGCAGAAATCAGGTTTACGACAACCTGCACTTCAGCATGAAAATCATCGGGGAACATCGGACGCAAAGCGCGGTCGATGAGGCGTGCAACGAGGATTTCGTCATCATACGGACGAGCCTCGCGCTTGAAATAACCACCGGGAAAACGTCCGGCAGCTGCATATTTTTCGCGGTATTCAACGGTGAGAGGAAGAAAATCCACGCCGTCTTTGGCTTGTGTGCTGGCTACAACCGCTGCCAACAACATTGTATCTCCTTGTCTTACCACCACAGAGCCGTTGGCCTGTTTGGCAAGTTTGCCGGTTTCTATCGTCACCGGACGACCATCTCCCAAGTCTATGGTTTGGGTTACCAATTCGTAGTTCATTGCTTCTTTTTTCGGATAAAAACGTCGGTTAAAAAAAACGCGAAAAGGCAATTGTGTTCAATTGCCCTTTCGCTTGCGCAGTTTGCGCAGTATTATTTGCGGAGATCAAGCTCTTTAACAATAGCACGGTAGCGGGCAATTTCAGTCTTCTGTAAGTAGTCGAGCAAGCTGCGACGTTTACCTACAAGACGAATAAGGCTGCGCTGTGTGCCAAAGTCTTTCTTGTTCACCTTCAAGTGTTCTGTGAGGTGGCTAATGCGAAATGTAAACAACGCGATCTGGCCTTCTGCTGATCCGGTGTCTTTCTCAGATTTTCCGTGTTTCTTGAAAATCTCTTCTTTTTTTTCTGATGTAAGGTACATGCTAATACTTGTGTAAGTGATTGTTATGTGATTCCCAATTACCGAAAACTTTCGGTTTTTTAAGGGCTGCAAATGTAGGACATGGCCTTGCTTTGTCACCAAAGTTTGTGAAGTTTTTTTTTCACGCGCTTGAAATTGAACCAATGCGCCTAATTTCGCCCCTCTAAAATTCCATTATTAATCCCATGAAAAAATTTATTCTCTGCCTAATTGCTTGCGGTAGCATGCTCAGCAGCTGCGAACAAAGCAAAGTCAGCAATGTCAAAATGAAAGATCAGCGTGATAGTTTGAGCTACACCATTGGTCTGAGCATCGGTAGCAGCTTTATGCAAAGTGAACTGAGCGATTTGAACTACGATCTGCTTATTAAAGGTATGAAAGACCAAAAGGATAGCACAGGCGCAATGGAACTGCAAGAGGCTGAAGCTTACATCCAAGAGGTTATGATGAAAAAGCAAGAAGCGAAGGCTGCTGTTGATAAGGATGCCGGTTTGAAATTTTTGGCTGACAATAAAAGCAAGCCTGGTGTAATGTCTACAGCTAGTGGTCTGCAATATCAGGTAATGAATGAGGGAACAGGAAGTAAGCCTCAGGCTTCGGATATGGTAACTGTGCATTATCACGGCACAACTATCGACGGCACCGTGTTCGACAGCTCAGTGGATCGCGGTGAGCCGGCCTCTTTCGGTCTTAACCAAGTCATCCCAGGCTGGACAGAGGGCGTTCAGTTGATGAGTGTTGGAAGCAAATACAAATTCTTCATTCCTGAAAACCTTGCTTACGGCGCTCAATCACCAAGCCCCGTAATTAAGCCTTACTCAACTCTGATTTTCGAAGTTGAACTTATCAGCATCGACTCAGTTGGCAATAAATAAGGATCGGCGCTGTTAGCAAAAAAACGAACGGCACTTGTTTTCTGAATGTACATTTGCCGCCTGAATTAGACACATGCAGACTATTTGACAGCATAAACCAAATGGCTTGCAGATTGTTATCAAGCCAAACGATTTTAAATTAAACAGAATATAAAATGGCAACACAAATCACGGATCAAAACTTCGCCGAACTGGTACAAAACAGTGAAAAGCCTGTGATGATTGACTTTTGGGCAGAGTGGTGCGGCCCCTGCCGCATGGTAGGTCCTATTGTTGACGAGATTGCAAATGACTACGACGGCAAAGCTGTTGTAGGCAAAGTAAACGTTGACGAAAACCCTGAGATCAGCACTCGCTTCGGTATCCGTAACATCCCTACCATCATCTTCTTGAAAGGTGGAGAAATTAAGGATAAGAGCGTTGGTATCGTTCCTAAGAATGTTCTCACTGAAAAAATGGATGCTCTGCTGTAACAGGCCATGCAAAATCTTGAAAAGCTGTCAGAAAAATGGCAGCTTTTTTTATGTTAGTGAAAAGGTATTCAGTTTTAGGTAATAGGTAATAGGTAATAGGTTTTAGGTATTAGGTAGTGGTTCCAGGCATATCTAATCTGTAACGTGTAATCCGTAATTTGTAATCCGTAATTAGTAATCCATAATTTGTAATCCTTCCCAATGGACACTCGAATAATAAAATCGATCATAGCCGCGGCGGCTATCGCCTTTAACACCTACCTGTTCGTTCAAGGTAGATGGGGTTGGGGCATAACGCTGCTGTTCGTTACTGCCATTCTTGTCTTGGTTGTATTTCGCAGTACACGCATGATTATGGTGTTTTACCAAATGCGCATGCAGCGAATGGATAAAGCAAAAACGTGGTTGAATCGCATAGACCCAAACCACCTGTGGGCGAAACAAAAGGGATACTATTACTTTTTGCTGGGCTCTGCCGATATTCAAACCAATAGCTTGTCGCAATCCGAGAAGAATTTCCGCACCGCATTGCAATTTGGATTGCGCCTCGACCATGACAAAGCCGCAGCCTACCTCAACCTGGCCGTAATTTCTGCCAATCGTCGCAAAAAACGCGAGGCCATTACGCTCTTGAATGAAGCGAAGAAATACGATTCGAAAGGATACCTGAAGAACGATATCAAGCAGGTAAGTAAAATGGTGAACGGGATATAACGACGCAGGGACACACGGCAGTGTGTCCATCAACAACAGACGATAGATGCCAGACATGCCAAATAAGTTAACTAACGTAAACATCTTTAAGTTCCGCGTCATAATCGACACAGAACAAGATGTGTTTCGCGACATTGAAATCGAAACTGACGCCACATTCGAGCATCTGCACCAAGCAGTTCTCGATGCGTTCGATTTCGAGCCCGGTGAAATGGCCAGCTTCTACATGAGTAACGAGCAATGGGAAAAAGGTCTTGAAATACCTTTGATGGACATGGCAGGCGACGCAGCCCTGAGCATGAAATCGACCAAGCTCGCCGACATGTTGAGCAAACCTTCCGAAAAGGTGCTCTATGTGTATGACTTCATGCGCATGTGGATATTCTACGTGGAACTCATGGAGGTGAAGAAAGATATGCCGAGCACCATCTACCCTCGCGTAGCGCTGGTATATGGTGATGCCCCATCACAAGATTCGAAAGAAATGGACCTCTTTGGAACGGAATTCAGCGAAGAGGAATTTACTGAAATGCATGGCGATGTAGAGGAAGATGATGGCAAGGATGAAGACATGTTCGATTCAGGAGAAGACTATTTTGATGAAAGTGAGTTCAACGGCTCATACGGAAGCTACGATGACCATTAGTAAAACCATAACATGCTTGATTGCTGTAATGTCTTTGTTGGCTTGTCAATCAGACAATAAACAAATTACGTCCGACATGATTCATTTCCCGCCTTCGGGAGGTGGGCAATCGGAAGATGCTCCGATCATCCGTTTCGATTCAACAACGTGCAACTTTGGAACGCTGGCCATTGGCGAGAAGTTCCCGCATACCTTTCGATTCACCAACACCGGCCAGTCGCCGCTCATAATTACGCAAGTGAATCCTTCTTGCGGTTGCACTACTGCCAAGGATTGGCCGCAGCAACCTATTGCACCCGGCGAGTCGGGGCAGATTTCAGTAGAGTTTAACAGCACCGGTAACTCGGGCAAAGTCGACAAGTCTATATCCGTTCTAACCAACTGCATTCCTGCAGTGGAAGTGCTTCGAATACAAGGCACTGTAGTAGGAGTCGATAATATTGCTCCGGTTAAATCGCCGGTGCACATGGAAATGGAAACACCACAATAAAATAAAAACAACAACAGTATGACTATCACATTTCTTCAAGCACAATCTCAGGGCGGCGGCATGGGTACCCTCCTATTCATGGTCGGTTTCTTCGCTATCTTCTATTTCTTCATGATTCGTCCACAAATGAAGAAGGCGAAAGATCAGCGCAAGTTTCAGGAAGGCGTTAAAGTGGGCGACCGCGTAATGACCATTGGCGGTATTCACGGTGAAGTAATCGAAACCGATGAAACAACAGTGGTTATTAAACTCGACCAGGGACGCATGCGCATTGAAAAAGCAGGTCTCAGCGCTACAAAGGAAGTAAGCGAAGTAACCGAGAAATAAATCGCGTATCCATTACTTTTGAATAAAATACCCTTATGAAAAATATTTTGTTCTTTTCATTGACCGCAATGCTCATGGGAGGTTGCGACCATGGCCACAATCATGCGAATGCTGACGAAGGCGCTGTAACTCGCGAGTTTTACGGTGACTCCTTTGATATTTCGGCATCGATTCCGGTTTCAGCCGTGGCGGCTCAATTAGAAGGTAAAGACACACTATTTACTACCATCGACGGTGTGATTAACCAAACGTGCCCCGCTGCAGGTTGTTGGCTCAACATGCGACTGGATAGCGGAGTGCAGAAAATCACTACCGACCACATCTTTTTTGTGCCGATAGAAGGATGTGAAGGCTTGAACGCTAAAGCCAAAGGGAAAGCCTTCTATGATGAAATCAGTATTGAAATGCTCAAGCACTATGCCCAGGAAGAAGGAAAATCGGAGGCGGAAATAGCTGCTATTACCGAGCCTAAAAAAGTTCTGAATTTTGTGGCAACCGGCGTTATGATTCAAGGCTACAAGGAGCCTGAAGGCGGAGCTAAACAAGGCACTTGCAATCATGACCACGGCGATGGTGAGACACATGATCATGAGCATCATGAAACAAACGAAGAGGGCGGTCACTGACCCCCTTTTCTTTTTTAGTCGAGAGCCTTATGGATAAATATCGGATCTTATTGGTAGAAGACGAAGACAGTCTCGTTGCAGCACTCACCCTCAACCTTGAGATGGAAGGTTATTACGTTGCTGCAGCACGCGATGGTCATACTGCTCTCGACAAATTTCGCAACCAACATTTTGACCTTGCCATTCTGGATGTGATGATTCCCCTGATGGATGGATTCGCCGTATGCCAAACCATTCGTTTGGAGGGAAACACTACTCCCATTCTTTTTCTATCCGCTAAAGGCACCGGTAAAGATCGTGTGGAAGGGTTGAAGATCGGGGGCGATGATTACCTCACGAAGCCCTTTGATTTAGAAGAGTTGTTGTTGCGAGTCCGAAAACTGATTAAACGGCACGACGGCCTCCATAGCTTGGCTGAACTCAATGAATACTCTTTTGGAAATGGCAATTACATCAACTTTTTAACCTTTACTATTCGAGATTGCAGAGGCATTGAATCTGAAATAACGAAGAAGGAAATCATGCTTCTGAAGCTTCTCATTCAGCGAAAGGGAGAAGTTGTGAGCCGAGAAGAAATTCTGGAGAAAATATGGGGGTACGATGTTTTTCCAAGTACGCGTACCATCGATAACTACATTCTCGCTTTCCGCAAGTATTTTGAATCTGATTCACGCAATCCAAAGCACTTTCACTCCGTGCGCGGTGTTGGATATAGGTTTACCGATTAAAGACTCTCCAATGCGCTTCGCACCTCCTCCCCTATGACGTGGTTTGAAGTTGACCCACTGCTTTTTTGCTGCTGCAAGTACAACTTCCAGGCTATGGTTTCGGACATCTGACCCAACGTTTCCATTTTGAAATTGCGAGCTGTCTTTCCCAATAGAAAGATACCCCCGGCGCATAACAGCATGCCAATGCCGCTTAAAAACCAATCCATGCCAATTCCCAATGGAATAAATGCAAAAAACAAAAAGATGAGAATCCCATTCACAATGCCGTTGGGTTTCAGCACATCGAGTTCAAGGCCGGTTGCGAGCGACCATTCTTTGACGCGCTCACGCCGGTTTTCCATTGGAATTAAGGATTCCAGAGATGCCTCGTTTGTGACAGAGGCTTCGGACAGTCCCATTTTCAGGAGTCCTCGTTTCAAAATTGCAAACGCCTTCTCGGTAGTCCATTCTCCGGATAACTCGTCGTTGTAGCGCTGCACTAGTAAATCGGTTAAACTCGATTTGGAATATGGCTTGTCGCTGAATTCAGAGGGATTCACTGCACAATTGAACTTGGCATTCAATCGGACAATTGCTTTTTCAATTTGCAGGGGGCTGTATAATTCTTCCATACGAAACGAGTCGGCCGCAAAAATAACCTTCAACCCCTGATTCCATGCGCTTTTTCTTACGTTAGGAGATTCCGTCACACTCAAGAGTAAAGACTGAAAAACAACATTTTACGAATTCTCCATCGAAATTAGGCAACCCTCCCTTAACGCAATCGTCATACATATGGATGCGCAGTTTTTCCAGGACTGCGTTGGTTTCAAAATTTTCCTTGCAGGTTTAACAAAAAGGGGTTCGACGTGAATCCCTTTTTTGTTTTTGGCTGCGTGAAGAGAGGGAATGGTGAAGTGGTGAAGTGGTGAAGTGGTGAAATGGTGAAATGGTGAAATGGTGAAATGGTCACTATTTCTTATCCATCATCTTATTCATGGCCATCATTTGCTTCATGACCTTTTCCATTCCATCGGGTGAACCGTCGAGGAATATAATATTTCCCTTGCCATACTCAGCAAAATTTTTGACCGCCTCTGTCCACATACTGAACATGATTACAGAGGTGTCCAAATTGGCTTGTTGCATTTCACGCGCAGCATTTTGCATACCACGCGCTACCTCCTCGCGAAACAATGCCACACCCTGTCCGCGCATTTGAGCTGCTTCACGCTCGGCCTGTGCGGCAATCTTAATGGCATTACCATCCGCTTCCGCAGCTTTTGTTTTAGTAATGAGCAAAGCCTGACCTTCATTTTCGGCAGCTGCCTTTAGGTTGTTGGATGCAACCACCTGTGCCATCGACTTGATGATTGCCTCATCGAAGGTGATGTCATTGATTTGAAGATCTTGTAAATGATATCCCCACTCTTCCAATCGATTATCAATTTCTGCCTTCACGTGCTCCACGATTTCATTGCGCAGGCTCAGCACTTCCGCTTGTTTTTTGGTAGCAACAAAGGCGCGAATGGTGCCTTCAATGGTGCGAACCAGTGCTTGCATCAAGCTGCGTTCGTCGATAAACTTAAAGGCAACTCGCTTTATTACCTCTTCCTCCCCGCTCATAACGGAATAGAGCAACATCGATTTGAAATAAACATTGGCCTGGTCGAATGTGACGGCCTGAAATTCCATTTCAACACTTCTGTTCTGGGTGCTTATTTTTTTGAAAACAACTTCAATAAATGGAATAGTAAAATTGAGTCCGGGAGAAAGTACTCGTCGGTATTTTCCAAATACGGTTACAACTCCCATCATCCCTTGCTGAATAACAACAAACGATTTGAAAAGAAGCAGCATCAAAACGACAACTGCAACGATGTTTCCGGTAATGAACTCCATGTCTTTAGGTGGTTTGGTTGGTTAATGATTGTATTCAACGAAATTAATGGTAAGTGCAGGCGGCATGAACATTAAACTTTCAAAAACACCGCCAGCGAAGCAATGGCTCGCCCTCGATGGCTGATGGTATTCTTCTCATCCATTGTCATTTCAGCGAAGGTCTTGCTGTATCCTTCGGCCACAAAAACCGGGTCGTAGCCGAACCCTTCTGCACCTCGGGCATGTTCAATGATCTCACCGTTCACAATGCCTTCAAAGAGGTGCTCCTTCCCTCCCCTGATCAAACAAATGACGGTGCGAAATCGGGCTCGCCGATTCGATTTCCCCTTTAATTCGGAGAGCAAAAGAGCCATGTTATCTGCCGGATTTTTCTGAGGTCCTGCATAGCGGGCTGAATAAACTCCCGGAGCTCCGCCGAGCGCTTCAACTTCAAGCCCTGTGTCATCGGCAAAACAATCGACCTGATAAGTATCCCAAACGTAGCGTGCCTTTATGCGCGCATTCTCTTCAAGGGTGTTTCCGGTTTCCGGAATTTCTTCGTTGCACCCAATGGCATGCAAACTCTTGAGTTTTACAACGCCTCCAAGTTTGTATTCTACCTCAGCAACTTTATTTTCATTGCCGCTTGCAAAAATCAGTTCGCTATTCATTTTCCGATGAGTTTGATTTTTCCGCTGTGAGTTCTTTCAAATTCTTTTACAATTCGTATCTCTTTCGGCACTTCATATCGATCCAGTAGTGTCGTCATTTTTGTTTTCAATGCGCCCTCATCCACTGGCGACATGCTTTCTATGTACAGCACTACCCGTTGCCCGAGAATTTCATCGGGCAACGAAGTCACCTGAAAGGGTTCTGCGATGAGCGCTCCCAACTTTCGCTCAATAACCTCAGCGAACAGTTTCACCCCGCCACTATTGATTACGCGGTCAAATCGTCCGCGGTAATAAAAAGAAGTTTCGCTCAATAGCTCGACAACGTCTTGTGTTTGCAGCGCGCTATCTGAAAGATGGGGCGCATGGATTTGCAACCGATGCTCGGAGTCTATTGAAAATGATATACCCTGCAGCGCTTCAAAGGGTGTTTCCTTGTGCTGAAGTTTTCTCACAGCCACATGACTCACTGTTTCTGCCATTCCATAGGTTTCATAGACGTTGTTGCAATGCGCTGTGAGTTGAGCTCGCAACTCGTCAGAAACCGCCGCACCACCCAAAATGACCGTTTTGAAAGTGCTCATTAAGTGCATTTGCTTATCGGATAACTGCGCCACCTGCATCGGAGTAAATGCAGCAAAGTCAAAAGGTGTCGATATTTCTTCAAAAGGTCTTGCCGCTGGCTTGATGGTGGAGATGCGCCAGCCAAGCACCATCGCTCTCACGAGCATCATTTTACCCGCAATAAAACTCCCCGGAAGCGCTAGCATTGCAGTTGTACCCTCTTTGCAATCGAAGTAATCGCCAGTGAGCCTTGCGCTTACTTCCATCGCCGATTTTCTGACGCGCCAAACGGTAGGTGCGCCGGTTGAACCCGATGTCTGTATCTCGATACTATCGTCGTCGTTCAACCATTCGAGTATAAAGTCCAAATAGGCATATTCCCATTCAGGAGAAGATGATCGTATTTCAGAAATCCGGCTGCTCCCCGAATCGGTTTGAATGGAAACACCGTTGTAAGAAAATGAAGCGTGTATGATCATTTCAACAATGGTTTGAGGTTCCAGGTAAGCGATGTGTCGTATCGCAACATTCCGGCCTCGGCTATCCAGGGCGACTCAATGTTATTGGTAAACAACCCTCCTGTTCCAAGACCTTGTGGCAATTCAACCCGTTTGGTAAGCACCCATTGGGCAATTGCATTCAAGCCGATGTTTGACTCCAGTGCAGAGGTTGCCCACCACCCTATTTTTCGCGCCTGAGCTAATTCAATCCATTCATCGCATCCGGTAAAAGAACCGTGCAGGGTTGGCTTGAGCACCAAATAGTGCGGTTGAATTGCATCAAGCAAAAAGGCCTTCTTTTCCCGAGCATGCACTCCTATCAACTCTTCGTCGAGGGCTATTGCAATGGGAGTTTTTTCAACCAGTCGAGCCATTTCCTCGTGGTTGCCTGCCTTCAATGGCTGCTCTATTGAATGGATGCGAAATGCCGAAAGGGCATCGAGTTTTTCCAATGCCTGTGAGGGCGTGAATGCACCATTCGCATCCAAGCGAATGTCCAGGTCAAGGAGTGAAAACTCCTGGCGCACTTTGCGAATCAATCGAAGTTCATCCTCGAAATCAAGAGCGCCGACTTTAAATTTTATAGTCGTATAGCCCGACTCAACTTTTGCTCGGCACTCCTCGAGCATGGATTGTGCATCAGACATCCATACCAAGCCGTTGATCGGGATTTTGCGGGTTATATCGGCCTCAAATGGCATCATTCGTCCTCCGGCTGCCAAATCGCGCATGGCGGTTTCCAAGCCAAACCGAAGCGATGAAATTCGATCCAGTGTCGATGCCAATTGATTGGGTGAACTCAGAATAGTTTGCCAATTGGAAATCGTACGCTCAAGTTCGGGTTTTGATTCCGGGCTTAGCCCCCAAATAGGCGCACATTCACCAATGCCCATAATTTCATTGTCTTCAGAATGCGCTATCAGGAAGTAAACATCGCGATCGCTCATCACATCGCGCGAAGTAACTGCGGGTTTGCGAAAGAAAAGGGTATGGTGATGAAAACGAAAGCTCATTTCTTGGCAGAGCCTGAAATACGCTTAATGATATACTCCATAGGCCCCTGTTCAGTGACCTTTTTGCGCCACAGGAAAGGCAGATAAAAGGTCAGCGTGGTTGCCAATACAACATAGAGAATGAGTGCAAATCGCTTTGAGAAAAATTCAACGTTGGTTGCTGAGAGCGTTATAGCGCCAATAAGCGTATAAAACAATACCACGCTGTATTTCATCGACGAAATAGTTTGAATAAACTTTAGTGCTGAAGGAGCACTCAGCTTTCTAAAAAAGAAAATACAACTATTCAGCATCACAACTGATACGCCAATTCCATATATACAGAAGGCGGGAAACAGTAAGCGAATATTCATGAAAAGCAAATCTGAACGACGCAACAACAAGGAGTCTGTGTCCAAAATCTTCGCATATCGGTTCACCAGGAAACTAACAATAATGAGGGCTAGTCCTATGGCACTAGAAGG
>CALQJP020000029.1 GCA_943330925.2 Chryseobacterium gleum | reverse complement strand
CGACTGATGGAAGATATCGTGTCCATCAGCGACCAGAAGGTAACAGAAATCGCCTACGTGGTGGGTCGCTTTGGTGAAGAAGTGGAGCGCCACCTCATTGACGTCGCGGAGACACTCGGTGCTAAAGGAACCATCCATTATCAGGATAAGGCACTGGGAACCGCTCACGCCATTTTGTGCGCTCAGAGCGCGCTCAATGGTCCCGTAACAGTGGCTTTTGCGGATACGCTGTTTCGCGCCGACTTTAAACTCGATACCTCCAAAGACGGTGTGTTGTGGGTGCAGAAAATTGAAGACCCGCGCCAGTTTGGTGTGGTGGTGCTCGATGAAAACGGCGTTATCACTGAATTCAAGGAGAAGCCGCAAGAGTTTGTTTCCGATCTGGCCATGATTGGCATCTACTATTTCAACGACGGTGCTTGGCTGCGCGATGAGCTGCAGTACCTCATCGATAACAACATCATGAACGGTGGTGAATATCAATTGCCCGATGCCTTGCGCAACATGGTGAAGAAGGGCGCGCAATTCACGCCCGGCGCGGTGCAAGACTGGATGGACTGCGGCAACAAAGACGCAATGGTCGATACCAACACAAAATATTTGGGCTACAATGCCGATAAGGATTGGGTGAGTGCCGACGTGAAAATGGAAAACAGCGTTATCGTGCATCCTTGCTACGTGGGCGCAGGCGCGGTGATTAAGAACAGTGTCGTTGGACCGGGTGTTTCACTCGGTGATGGTGCTGTAGTAGAAGGCACTGTTATCAAAAACAGTATTGTACTTCCCGGTGCACACATCCACCATGCGAATTTGAATAACTCCATGATCGGCACGCATGCGCGCCTGAGCGGCAAGCCAACCGACATGAGTTTGGGTGATTATTCCGTTATCAAAGAGTAAGCGTTGACCAGATCTATCACATACCTTCTTTTTTTGCTGCTGCTATTGGCAGGTTGCAAGGGCTCCAAAGATGCCCGCTCATCGCGCAAGGGAGAGTCGGGTGAAGTAGAACCGGAGCAATTGAACCCTACGGTCGATACGCATTTTCAGGAAGTGTTTTTCAAAGCACAACTCGAGAAGGCAAAGGGAAATAAAGCCAAAGCGCACGAGCTATTTGTGCAATGCGTAGGCCTCGAGCCCCGCAACGCTGCCGTGCACTATGAAGTGGGTAAATACGAATTGAGTGAGTTGAATAACGCGGCTGAGGCATTAACTCACGCGAAGATTTGTGTGGAATCAGACCCGCAAAACGCGTGGTATCAGCAACTACTTGCACAGTCGTACGCATCGCTTTCGAAGTATGACGCCGCCATAAAGGCCTTTCGTGAAGTGGTGCGACTGAGCCCCGACAATTACGAAATGATCTACGAGTTGGCCAATGTGCAGTTGTATGCGAATAAGCAGCAAGACGCCATTGCAACCTACGATTTGCTTGAAAGCAAGACGGGTATCTACGAAGAGTTGAGCGTTCAAAAACATTTGCTCTACGAGCAGTTGAAGCAATATGAAAAAGCCGGCTTGGAGCTCGAGCGTTTAGCAGAGCAATATCCCGATGAGCCGCGCTATTGGGGCATGGCTGCGCAGTTTTATCAGCGCTACGGGATAAAGGATAAGGCTGCGAAATCGCTTGAAAACATGGTGAAGGCCGATCCTTCCAACGGTCAGGTACATTGGCAGTTGTCTGAATATTACGCCACACAAGGCGATGAGAAGCGTTCGTATGACGAATTGAAACTAGCCTTTGCAACCACCGATGTGCCCATCGACCAGAAGGTAATGGTTCTCATGCGTTACTATTCGCTCACACAGCAGCGCCCTGAGCGCTTGCCCGATGCATATGCGCTTCTCGTGCTAACCGAGCAGGTCCACCCCAACGAGGCCAAGGCATACGCTATGTATGGCGATTTTTTGGCGCGCGACGGAAAGCTGAACGAAGCGCTTCAGAAATACAAAAAGGCCCTGGAGCTTGGTGCTTCCATGAGTTTGATATGGAAGCAGGTGCTGGAGCTTGAGGCCGAGATTTCTGATTTCGCAGCACTCTCCAAAGACGCGCCCAAGGCCCTCGAATTGTATCCGCTGGTGCCCGAATTCTACTACTTCAATGGCCTTGCACAGCAACAACAGAAGAACCCGGCGAAGGCGGTAGATGCTTTTAATTTGGGAAAAGAGTTGGTGGTCGATAATCCGATTTTACTGAAACGTTTTTATGCAGCTCTTGGTGAGTCGTACAATTCGTTGAAGCAGTTCGACAAGTCGGATGCGGCATTTGAAGAGGCCTTGCGCATTGACCCTGCTGATGTGTTTGTGATGAATAATTACGCCTACTACCTCGCGTTGCGCAAGGCGAAGCTCGACAGTGCCGCGAACTTGTCGGCACGTTCCAATGAGTTGCAACCGGGCATGGCTTCCTTCGAAGACACCTACGCATATGTGTTGTTCCGTCAGGGAAAGCATGAAGAGGCATTGGTGTGGATGAAGAAGGCGATGGCGCATGGTGAAGTTTCAGCCGACATGCATGAGCACCTGGGCGATATACTTTTTCATTTGGGCAAAACCGATGAAGCAGTGAACGAGTGGAAGCAAGCTGCGGCTAAGCCCGGAGCTAGCGCGAAGGTGAGCGATAAGTTGAACCAACGACGTTATATCGATTGAGAACGTACGACAGCATACCCTTCACTAATGTTCCCGGTAAGGACGCGCTGCTGCGCGTCCACCGTCTGATGAATCGGTCGGCTGTGTTGTTTTTAATCACGGCACTCACCATGGTGCTATCTGCCTGCAAGTCTACCGAGCGTGCGGCAAAAGAAAAGGCTGTCAAGAATAGAACCGCAGGCTTTGTGCTGAAGCGTTACAACGAGTCGCGTTTCGATTATGATTGGTTGGGGATGAAGGTAGATGCTGACTTCGGAACTGAAACGGAATCGAGCGGATTCAAGGCCACCATTCGCATGCGGAAGGACAGTCTTATTTGGGTTTCAATCACACCGGCGCTGGGCATCGAAATGATCCGCGTGATGATTACTCCCGATAGTTTGAAGTACCTCTCGAAGATTCCGGATAATAAGTTTTATTACCTCGGCAATTTCGAAGATGTAAATAAACTTGTAGGCACTGCGTTCGATTTTGAGATGCTGCAGCAGTTGCTCGTGGGCAACGCAATAGGCCTGGAGAAAGATGAAAGACGTTTCCGCAGCGAAGTAGATGGCGACGATTACTTGCTCATTTCGAAGTATCGACGCAAGGTGCGCCGTGTGGTAGGTGTTGACGACCGAAAACTGGAAAGCGACACGATACTCGTTAACCCTGATGATCCGCGCTTCCAGCGCACCATGCGCAAAAGCGACGATGCCGACGAACTCATTGTTTCGCGTTATTGGTTTGAAGCGGCTCAGTTTCGATTGGTGAAATCGATCTTCAATGATTTGTTGCGTCAGCGCACGTTGGAGATTTCGTACAATGACTTCCATTCAAGTGAAGAGCAATTTTATCCTGCAAAATGCCGTTTGACGATATCGAATCCGCAGGTGAAGCAGGTATTGAATTATGAAATAACCAAGCTAGCGTCGGGCAAGGCATACGAGTTTCCGTTTGAAATCCCCGTCGATTACGTGCGAAGAGATACTCTATAACAGGCCATGGAGAAACAAATACAACGTTCGAACGCGCTTTGGCTGACATTGGCCATGGTGATGTTTTTCTTGCTTGCGGTGCCCGTATGGCAAGGAGTTGCACAATCGAAAAAGGACTTGCAAAAGCAACGCGACGACATCAATGGAAAGATTGAGCAAACGAAGAAGATGATTCGTGATTCCGAGCGCCAGCAGAAATCGACCATTCGTCAGGTGCAACTGTTGAATGAGCAACTGGCGTTTCGTGAGCAATTGATCGGCAACCTCAACAATGACATTCACACCATCGACGGCGAGATAAAGCGCAAGAATCACTACATCGGCGAGATGGAGGGCCAGGTAGGTCAAATGAAGCAGGAGTATGGCCGCATGATCTACAATGCGTTTCGCCAGCGCACCAGCTACGACAAGCTCATGTACATTTTTGCATCGGCCGATTTTCACCAGGCCTACAAGCGCCTGAAGATGACGCAGCGCTATGCCGACGCACGTAAGAAGCAGGCGTTCATGATTCTCGGTAAGCAAGAAGAGATTAAGTCGAGCGTTGATGAGTTGGAACGCGACAAGACCAGCAAGGCACAATTGGCCGATGCGAAGGAGCGCGAGCGCCGCGAGGTGGAGGCAGACAAAACAGAGCAACAACAACGATTGCAGTCGTTGAAGAAGGAAGAGTCGAAGTTGCGCAAGCAGCAAGACAAGCAAAAGGCTGATCGCGACAAACTGACCGCGCGCATACAGTCTGTTATCGCGGAAGAGATTCGCAAGGAGAACGAGAAGAAAATGGCCGAAGAGAAGAAAGCCGCAGCGGCCCTCGCTGCAAAGGAGGCAGCAGCTAAGAAGGCATCAGCCTCAACAGCAACAACGGGAACAACCGCAACTACAACCGCAAAATCTACAACTGCAGCTGCCCCAGCTGCTGAAACGGCCAAGAAGACAACTGCTATGGCCTTGGCGCCCGAGACGGTTCTCGTGAACAAAGACTTCGAAAAAAACAAGGGCGGTTTGCCTTGGCCTGTGAGTGCGGGTGTTATCACATCACATTTCGGAACACACGCGCACCCTTCGTTGGCGCAGGTTACCATTAACAACAAGGGTGTAGATTTTACGACGGATAAAAACGCTTCTGCTCTCGCTGTATTCAGTGGGAAGGTGACATCGATCTTCAACATACCGGGTGCAGGTCAAAACGTGATTGTGACGCATGGATCTTACAAGACGGTTTACTCAGGTTTGGAAACAGTGTCGGTGAAAATTGGCGACGCGGTTTCTGCCAAGCAAAAGTTGGGTACCATCATGTACGATGGCGAAGACTATACACTGCACTTCGAAGTGTGGAAAGTCGGTGCTGAAGCCGGTGCGGCGCAGAATCCGGAGTTATGGATTAAGAAGCGATAAAGGCTCACACCCTTGTCTTCCTTGCAGCCCTCCGCTGTGCACAAAAAGTATGTTGCTGCCTTCGGCGATTAATCCGTTTTCAATTTGGTTTAGTAATCCGAATAGCGCCTTTCCGGTATATACCTGATCGAGCGGAATGTGATGATCTCGTTCAATCTGTTGGATGAATGCAATGAGTTCGTCATTCCATTTTCCGTAACCACCGAAGTGATGTTCGCTGTCGATTGTGAAGTACTCTCGATACTCTTCTGCAAGCTCACGATCCATCAGGAAATACTCAATGTGTTTGATTACTTCATCGTGCAGAAAATCACCTCCTTTCAGCGCAGAGAATCCAATGAATTGAAGGTTGTTTTTTGCGCTGATAAGCATGCCTGCCAGTGTCGCACCCGTGCCGCATGCACAAGCAACATGCGAATACGTCTGAATATCCGATTCGGAAAGAATTTCCATGCAGCCGTTTACACCGTAGTAATTCGAGCCGCCCTCGGGCACTAAATGGAAGGAGCCATATTGATCATGCAACCAGGCTTTAAACTCTTCGGTGTTGCGTTCTTCATAGTCTAGGCGGCTCACAAAGTGCAGCTCCATGCCTTGCTCTTTCGCGAATTGAAGTGTGTTGCTATACACTTTCGGTTCTTCCCCGCGTATGATGCCGATGGTGCGCAAACCGCTCAACGCGCCTGCAGCGGCAGTTGCATGTATGTGGTTACTCCACGCCCCACCGAATGTCACGAGTGTGCGGTGGTCGGAAGCAAGCGCTCGCTCTACATTGTATTTTAGTTTAAACCACTTGTTCCCGTTTACCAATGGATGCAACAGGTCGAGACGCTTCACATCGATGCGGATGTTGCGTTCCAAACACAGCTTGTGCAGCAGTGGTGTGTATTCAATCGGCGTAGTATGTTCTGAGAGGAAGTTCACGTCAATGGACAATCACGAGCGGCCACACCATAGTTTCCTTTTCACATTGCACTCGCACGAAGTACGTGCCGTTGGTTAACGCAGGCAAGGTGAATCGAGGCCATTCATTTAAATTAAGTGTGCCGTATGTTCTTCCATATATCCCTTGCAATATGACTGCAGTAGGTTTTTGTTGCAACCCGCGAATCTGTATCCAGTCATTTGCCGGGTTGGGACTCAATGTAACAGATGCGTCTATTCGCTCCTGAACGCCTACTGAATTGCTCAGTGTGATGCAATAGTCTTCAATCTCACCGTAGGTTAAGTTGCCACATGGATCCGGTTCATTGTTCGCGTTAATGGGCGTGTAAGCCATGGATACGCGCATGCGTGAAACACCTTCGGTAATAGATCCGGGAACCGTGAACGAACCCGTCACCGCAATGGTGGTTGGTGCAGGGTCAAACACGAGTTCATTCGCATCTTCAAAATCACCATCGATGTTGTAGTCGATCCAAACACGGAAGTTTTCGTTGTAGGCAGTGCCCAGATAGCCGGGCGTGCATTCAACAGTGTAGGTTGAAGCTGCGTGGAGCGTATCCGTAACATCGGAAACAAGCACGTATCCGTTGTCGCCGAGCGATGTGTGTGTGATGTCGCCTACCTGCACGTACTGGATGAACTCGACGTCTGAGTTGGCGGTAGTAACGCAATAGGGTATCAATGCGCAATCTTCGCAGCCTGGCGTGAATGCAGGGATTTCGTATGCCGTTCCTTCCGGGTTGTTGCATGCAGAACTGATGCTTACCGTGTAGTTGGAACAAGGCGTCAGATTGTTGATGGTGAACGTGTCTGTTGCGGAGGTAAGCCACTGCTGTGTGTTGCCGTTTACATCGGCGGCAACAATGGTGTATCCACTTGCCGCAAGCACTTCGTTCCACTGCAGCGTGAGTGAGTTGGGCGTTGAGGCAATTACTTGCAGCGATTGCGGCTGAATACAGCAACCGTCTGTTTCCCATTCGATAATCTGCGACCACATGCTGAGTGAGTCGGTGCAGTAGGCGGCTACTCGTGCTTCATAATCAGTGCACGCTAATAAATTTTCAATAACGCTTGTATTGCCGTTGTTCAATTCGATGGATGTCCATGCTGTAGTTCCGACGGGTCGATATTCCATGCGGTAGTCTTCCGCAGCAATGAGGTCATTCCAGCTTATCGTGTAGTTAAGAGTGCCTGGTGTTTGTGAAACTTCAAGTCCATACGGAGCCATGCATTGTCCGTTGTCGCACGAGTTGATGAGCAGCTGCATGCTGTTGTGCACATTCAATCTTCCACCGCTCACGGTTTCGCCGAGGAGTTGAGTAGTAGTATCGACACCGTTTAGAATGAAGTCTTTCATGAGCGCTGCAGCTTGCGCCGGATTGGCATTCGCATTATCGTCGAATGCCGTGCACGGTGCGCTATACAAGAGTGCGATGGCGCCCGCCACACACGGACTCGAAAATGAGGTGCCTGTCGTTGTTGTGTACGTCGTGTTATTCGCGAGATACACTGCGTCGCCGGGAGCAGCGAGGTCGATGGTGGTGAGACCGTAACCACCCGATGCACGTACATCCATGCTGTTGGTGCGTCCTACCGAAATGAGGTAATCGCTGGGGCATGCGGTGGGGAGATCGCCAAAAAGATCAACGTTTGTGTTGTTGTTGCTGGTCGACCCGCAACTCAGCACGCCGTGCACACCGAGTGAGTCGTACATAGCACACCAAACAGGAGCGTCTGCGGGTTGTCCGTTGTCGGTGCCCCACGAGCTATTGGTAGCCACTACGTATGCACCTTGTGCTCCGTTCGTTTCATTATACAGACGACGCATTTCAAGCGGATAAACGTAGCCCGCGATAGCTGCGGCTTCGGTAGAGCTACCGATTTGCACCATCATCATTTTCACATCCCAGTTCACACCTACGACACCCGTGTTGTTGTTGCCCTTCGATCCGATCATGCTGCATACGCGTGTGCCGTGACTGTCGGGATCAATCACATCGCTTTCGCTCACGATGTTCCATCCGTCGTAGTCGTCGATGTAGCCGTTGTTGTCGTCGTCGATGTTGTTGAGTGGAATTTCATGCACGTTCACCCAGTGGTTGTCTATGATGTCTGTGGTATTCCATTTACATCCCCCCAACTCAACCACACACACCACAATCTCATCGCCCGTGGGTGTAGTTCCACCCGTGGTGATGTCCCACGCCAGTTCACTGTCGATGTCGTGATCGTTGGCTTGCTGATGATGCCATTGTTGTTCGAAAAAAGGATCGTCGGGCACTAGGCGTTGCGCAACGATGTGGTTCACTTGTGCTTGCACGACCGTTGTATTCTTCTTCGCATGATAGAGAAAATCGCGCATGGGAATTTGCTCTTCGTTGAACGCTACGAGCCACAGGTTCATTCGTTCATAGATGCAGTGCGACTCCTTCACTTCGGCCGTTAGTCCGAGTTGAGCGTTCATGTCAGAAACGAACGTTGCAATGTCACGATCGCTTTTTAGTTGTACAATCGCTTCACCGGTCATGCGTTCTTGCGCAGGTAGAATTCCGTTCAGAAAGAACAGGCAAGCAAGGATGAGAATGATGCGCGGGTTCATGAGGTAAAGGTAAGGAGGAATGTAGGGGACGGGATTGTAGGATTATAGGGGGCTACGATGGCTCAGCCCTATTATCCTACAATCCTACAATCCCGTCCCCTACAATCCTGCTTAATCTCGTTCCCACGACTGAAGTCGTGGGCTGGGCATTCCCGCATTCAACAAAGCAAGAGACTTTGCCATTCCCTATAGTCCTGTAATGCTAACCCCTATTATCCTGCCTCATACTATTCCTCTAACCTATTCCCCACAGGAATAAGCTATCATGTCATCCGGATTCAGCTTTGCACCCGTCACGTTCACAATTTGGAACGTGTATCCTAATTAGGTAACTTTGTAAAACATGAAACGTCATGCGCTCAAATTTCAAACGAGATATTTTTTACTACGAGAATCATTATGAAGACTTCTTTTCCGCGCTTCCAAAGAAAACCCAATTGAAATTCAACTGGACACTGGGTCTCATTGCCTCCCTGGAATGGGTTCCGGAAAAGTACTTGCGTTCTATCACGGAATCACAAGGGTTATATGAAATACGCGTGGAAGAATCTTCGAATATTTATCGTGTTTTCTGTTTTTTCGATGAGGGTGCCGTTGTCATTCTAATCAACGGATTCCAAAAGAAAACAGACAAGACACCTCGAAGTGAAATTATGCGAGCGCAACGACTCAGAAAAAAGTACTACCATGAAAAAGAAGAAACCCGCCCTTAAAAGTTTTGGTAAACATTTGGATGAACAATACGGTCCACGCGGAACGAAGACACGTGAAGAATACGAACAAGGCTTCGAAGCCTACAAACTCGGCGTCATGCTGCAAGAGTTACGCAAGATCAAGGGCCTTACCCAGCAACAACTCGCTGACCGTTGCGGGACTACGAAGAACTACATCTCGCGCATTGAAAACGACGCAAGCGATATTCGACTTTCTACACTGATGCGCATAGTGGCGGATGGACTTGGCGCGACGTTGCGGTTGAGTGTGGGGTAGTTGCGGTTTGCGGCAGTTCTCTATTATCCTCCAAGCCTATCCCCTCCAATCCTGATTAATCTCTTTCTCAAGAATGAAGTCGTAGGCTGGGCATTCCCGCATTCAACAAAACAAGTGCCTTTGCCATTCCCTATAATCCCGCAATCCTAACCCCTATAATCCTACCAAGGGCATACTATTCCTCTAACCTATTCCCCACAGGAATGAGCTTTCATGTCATCCGGGTTCAGCTTTGCAATCCAAATCCGGTTCCATGCGCTTCCATTTCACCACATCACTATTTCACCACTTCACACACCATCAAATTACACGTATCTTTGAAAATATAAAAACACGTGTAATGATCACCAAACTTACCCTCACATTGAATCAGCAAGTGATAGAATCTGCGAAGGCGTATGCGAAGCGCAATGGAAAGAGCTTGTCGTCGATTGTCGAGAGTTATTTGCGTTCGCTGGAGCAATCACAGGATGCGAAGCAAACTCTCTCGCCTGAAGTAAAACGGTTGCTGGGTTCAATGAAGCTGAGTAAGAACTTCGACTACAAGAAGGAGTTGCAGGAGGCGATGATTAAAAAACACCTATCATGAAACACGTGATGATCGACACAAATGTCGCGCTCGACCTGCTTGCTAATCGCAAGCCTTTCGCTGAAGAGGCTGCACAACTGTTCAATCTCGCTGCACAGGGTCGCGTTAAGCTTTACCTTTCTTCGTTGAGTTACACCACCTTGTTTTATGTGTTGAAGAAGGTCAACCGACCTGAGGTAGTGTTGAGTTCGCTGCGAAATCTGGAGCACTTGTGCGAAACGGTCGATGTCAATTCGGATGTGATCAAAGCCGCCTTGCGCATACGCTCCGGCGATTTGGAAGACGCTGTTCAACTGCAATCGGCCATCCATCACAAAAAAGTAACCGCCATCGTCACCCGTGATGCGAAAGGCTTTCGCCGAAGTAGTATTCCGGCGTTCAATTACCGCGAAGCCATTGCGATGGTGGAGGCGGGGTGAGGGGGGCGAGAGGGTGAAATAGTGAAATAGTAAAATGGTGAGATGGTGAATGAGAAGCGCTCCGCTTAACTCTTTCACTCTTTCACCCTACAATCCTACAATCCTAATTGGGTGTAATTGGGTGTATATTTGGGTGTCGTTATGAAAACAGATAACCTTGTCATTACTCCGGAAATTCTGCGCCTCATCAGTGAAATCGATGAGTTCAAGGGTGCTTGGCGCGCGCTGGGAACGCTCGAGCCAGAACGTCTGCGTGCGCTCCGGAAAATAGCGACTATTGAAAGCATCGGTTCATCCACACGTATTGAAGGAAGCAAATTATCAGATAAAGAAGTTGAGCGCCTTCTCGGCCGCATCGAAATACAATCCTTTTCCACGCGCGACGAGCAAGAGGTTGCAGGATATTCCAAGGTCATGGAAACCATTTTCAATGAGTGGCCCAACATTCCCCTGAGTGAAAGTTACATTCGACAGCTCCACAGGGATTTATTGATCTACAGCGAAAAGGATGCATGGCATCGTGGCAAGTATAAAACGACCTCCAACTCAGTTGCGGCATTCGATGAAAATGGAAATCAGCTGGGAATCGTTTTTCAAACTGCCTCCCCGTTCGACACCCCGTTTCTCATGCAAGAGCTCACGAATTGGATGCAAGAGGAAAGTGCGCAGAGACAGTTACATCCGCTTATAGTCGCAGCAATTTTTACCGTTGTGTTTCTCGAAATCCATCCGTTTCAAGATGGCAACGGTCGACTAAGCCGTGCTTTAAGCACCCTAATTCTGTTGCAAGCGGGTTACAGTTATGTTCCGTACAGCTCGCTGGAAAGCATCATAGAACGGTCAAAGGAGAGTTATTACCTCTCACTTCGCCAAACGCAGGAAACCATTCGAACCGACAGCCCCGACTGGCAGCCATGGCTTGTGTATTTTCTGAGAAGTTTAAAAGCGCAAAAAGACTTGCTACGAAAAAAGGTTGAGCAAGAGCAATCGCTTGCGCTTTTGCTACCCGCAATTTCGTTGGGCATTCTCGAGCATCTCAAGAACCACGGCCGAATTTCCATCGGTGAATACGCAACGATAAGCAGAATCAATCGCAATACATTGAAGCAACACTTTCGGAATTTATCGGAGCGTGGGTTTATTCAACAACGAGGGGCCGGACGAACAGCTTGGTACACTTTGTAGTTTGAGAAATGGTGAAATGGTGAAAGAGTGAGAGGGTGAAGCGGTGGGAGTGCCCATTTCACCCTCTCACTCTTTCACCCTTTCACCACCTCACCATTTCACTCTTTCAAGCGGCTCTCGATCTTCTTGATCAGCATATACAGCATTTTGGAGATTTGAATTCCTTTGACTTCACACGCTGTCATTTTTTCTTGACTGATATAGTGAATGCGGTTAGCGATTTCGAGTTGAGTCAGGAGTTCGGACATAGAACCCGAGGCAATATTCAGATAGGAGATAAAACTTCTTGCCGAGTTTCTGCTCCAGCCTTCTGCAATATTGGATGGAACGGAAATGGCGCAGCGCCGCATCTGAGAGGTTAGCGCATATCGTTCTGTATCCGGAAAATTGCGGGTCACTTCATATACCTCGCACACCAATTCCATTGAGGCTTTCCACACATTCAGATCATTATAAGACCGAATTGCAGTTGTCTTTTTTTCGATTGTTTCCATACCGCAAGACTAGAAACGCTCGCGCAACAACCCTATTCCCAAACCCTCTAACTTATTGGAATATTATGCCCCACCATTTCACCCTCTCACCCCTTCACTCTTTCACCAATCCTACTCCTCCCCATACACCCTCTTCACCCTTTGACTCACCGAAGTCAACACTTCATAAGGAATCGTGCCGCACATGCGGGCGTATTCGAGCAGCGAAATGTGTTCACCAAAGAGTTCGACTTCATCGCCTTCGCTGCAGTGCGCGGCAGAGACATCGATCATGGTCATGTCCATGCATACATTGCCGACAATAGGGGCTTTTTCTCCGCGCACCATCACATACCCTTGGCCGTTGCTCATGGTGCGGCGCAGACCGTCGGCATAGCCTACGGGGATGGTAGCAATCGTCATGTCAAACGGCGCGATAAAGGCTCTTGAATAGCCAACGCTTTCTCCGCCTTTGATCTGCTTGATCTGCGAAATGATGGTCTTCCACTTACCAGGAGTTTGCAAGTGCTGCTGATCGTCGCCGCTGGCTGAAACGCCATAGAGGCCAATGCCGAGTCGCACCATGTCCATGGCTGCGTCGGGGAATCGTTCGATGCCGCCCGTGTTCAGCGCATGACGCATGAACGGGTTCTTCAAATGCAGGGCGATACGGTCGCAACAGTCGTTGAAGATGTTCAATTGGTGACGAGTAAAGTCGTCGAATTGTGTGGCATCACTCGCGGCTAAGTGAGTAAAGACACTCGCCAAGCGCACCTGCTTGTTGGCATCTAGCCAGGCGCAGAGATCGTGCATCTCATCGGCAATGAAACCGAGGCGATGCATGCCGGTGTCGATTTTAATGTGCACCGAGTAAGGTTCCGTGATATCCGCCGCATGCAACGCCTGTAAAAAATTATTCGCTGTGCGGAAGCTGTACAACTCGGGTTCGAGCTTGTGACGAATGAGCGTGGGTAAACTGCTGCGTTCGGGATTCATCACCATAATTGGCAACGAGATACCTGCTTTGCGCAATTCTACGCCTTCATCGGTGTAGGCCACTGCGAGATAATCGGCCTTGTTGAACTCGAGCAGCGAGGCTACTTCTTCTGCACCGCTTCCGTAACCGAACGCTTTCACCATCACCATTAATTTGGTTGAGGTTGGCAACTTCGATTTGAAGTAACGCAGGTTGTGCGCGAGTGCATTCAGGTTTATTTCAAGCACGGTATCATGCGTCTGCTGTTGGAAAGCAGAGACAATGCGCTCAAAACGAAAGTCGCGCGCTCCCTTGATGAGGATGGCGCGTTTCACATATGCATCCGTTGAAAGCTGCGCTAAGAACGATTCGGTGGAAGAAAAGAAAAGTGAGTTTTCAGGATAGTATGACGCATGCTTCGACATGGATGCGCCAATGCCGATGAACTGCGTGATGCCCTTTCCGCTGAGCAAACGCGCAATGCGTTTGTGCAATTCGTCATCACTCAATCCGGTTTGAAACAAGTCGGAAAGAATGACGGTTTTCGATTGCTGCCGCGCGTGATGACCTAGAAAATCGAGCGCTATTTCGAGCGAGTGTAAGTCGTTGCTGTAGGCGTCGTTGACAAGCGTACAGTCGTTTTCGCCTTCAATCAATTGTAAACGCATTTCAAGCGCGGTTAATCGACTCAATCGATCTTGAATGGTAGTTGGTTCGAAACCCAGATGAAGCATCAGCGTAATGCATGTAATGCAGTTCTCGACCGATGCTTTGTCGCGAAACGGTAACTGAAAATCGAGCAGCAGCTCGTTCCATTTCAATTCGATGGTTGCGCTGGTTGCAGTGCTCGCTCGGGTGGCATGCTCAGCGGTTGGAGTGCGGAGTATCGTCTTCGTGGCAAGCCAGGGTTGTATGAGCGCGGCGATGTCGCCGTCTTCCGGACAAATCACTACAGGGCAATGCGCAAACAGATTCAGCTTTTCACCGATGAGTTGGCGCTTACTCAAAAAGTTTTCGCTGTGCGCAGAACCAATCGAGGTGAAAATGCCAATGGTGGGCGAAATGATTTTCGCCAGTTCATCCATTTCTCCGGGCATCGAAATGCCGGCTTCGAAAAGCGCGAGCGTATGCACCTTTTCCATGTTCCATACGGAGAGCGGAACACCAATCTGTGAGTTGTAGCTTTTCGGGCTGCGCACAATGTTGAAGTCGTCACAAAGCAATTGGTTGAGCCATTCTTTCACAATGGTTTTACCATTCGAGCCGGTAATGCCTACAACGGGAATCGTGTATTGTTTGCGATGCGCAGATGCCACCAACTGCAGTGCCTTCACGCTGTTTTTGACAACAACTACGTTTGCTTTGGGCAACTGTGCTAAGTCGGGAAGTTGTTCAACGACAAAGTTCCGGACGCCCGCTTGGTAAGCGTCGCTGACGTATTTGTGCCCGTCGTTGCGCTCACTGCGAATAGCGAAGAATAGTCCGTCGCTCGCATGGGTTAGCTTGCGACTATCAATCAGTAAACGTTCGATAATGAGATTCTCACGCTCCTGCGCTAGTGTGCCATCAGCAATTTTCGCGATATCGTGAATGGAAAAACTCATGCGTTTTCCTCTTTGTCTTCTTGTTTGCGTTGTTGCATTGCTTGTGTGTAGGCCAT
>CALQJP020000028.1 GCA_943330925.2 Chryseobacterium gleum | reverse complement strand
CAGGTTACTCCTATTGTTGACACCCATCACCTCATGTGGTCTAATCAAGTTGGTACCACAGGCACCGATAAAGCAGAAGGAATAGCTTGTGAATTCATGGGCAATACCTACACTGCCGGCTACGTAAGCGGATCAAACTTCATGGGCGTAAGCCATGTTATCAACGCTTACAAAGGAGGCAATTTCGATGGCTACATCACCAAAGCGAATATCTACGGCCAGGAACTTTGGACGGCATTCGTGGGTGGAAACGGAAACGATTTCTGCACCGCCATTGCTGCTACCAACGATGACCACATCGTAGTCATTGGCTACACATCATCAACCAACATGTCTGCAGGACCGATTGCAACTACCTACCAAGGTGGTAATCGCGATGGTTTTTGCTCTAAACTTACCAAAGAAGGCGAATTGGTATGGACGGTATACATCGGCGGTAATGGTGATGATTATACCCAAGACCTTGCTATCGATAACGAAGGAAACATCTTCGTGGTTGGTAAAACCAGCTCAACGGTGATTCCCTATTCGTCGCAGTTGCAAGCCAATTATGGCGGTGGCACATTCGACGGCTTTGTAACGAAGATATCGGGCACCGGTGATATCAGCAAGTTTTCATACTTGGGAGGTGCGGGCACCGACGAAATCAAAGACCTGACATTCGATCGCGAAGGGAACTTGTGCATTTGTGGTAATACAGCGGGTGTCGACATCCTCTCATCCATTTCCACGATGCCTTACTTCGGTGGCGTTTCGGATGCATTCGTTACATGCCTCAATGAAAACTTCCAGTTGAATTGGGCGGAATACGTAGGCGGAGCTGGTTCAGATCTATTCAACAGTATCGCTCTGGATACCGCCGGTAACGTAGTACTGGGCGGAAACACAAACTCAGGCCCCATCGCATTTCTCGATAACTCAGGTGTTCTATCTCCCAACAATACCGATGCAATGCTCATGAGCTTTTCACCGGTTGGAACGTTGCTCTGGTCACAATTTGTTACCGGATCAGGTGCCGAAAGCGTGAAAGACATTCATGTGGACCTATTCGGCAACATCTACGTTGGAGGCACTACGGAGTCATCGAACATTACCGTTTTGGACGCATTTCAAGAACAGTTGGCCGGTGGTATCGACATGTTCATTTCGAAATACAACACCCTGGGAGAAATGCAATGGCAATCGTACATGGGTGGAACCGGTCACGACTGGTTTGGTCGCATGGGCAGTGATCGATTCGGCAAAGTCATGATCTCCGGCTTCACCAACTCGGCTGCTTTCGGAGAAGAAGTAAACTACGGTACAACAGACGCATTCTTTGCAAGACTCAGCGATTGCAACAACCCGGACGTTGTCATTCATACAATCGACGATACTACATTCTGCTATGGCAGCGAATCGCTCTTCACTGCTTGCGGCGCAAGTCACTATGCATGGATGAATGAAGACACCCTCTTGCTGACAACAGTAGACACAACCGACTTGGTATACGTAAAGGGCTACAACACGGAAGGTTGCTGGGGCATGTCGAACCGAGTGCACGTTACGGCACTCGAAGTTCCTGAAGTCATCATAGAACCAATGGGACCAACTACCTTTTGTGGAGGTGGAGAAGTAGAATTGCTAGCCATTACCGAAACCGAAGCCATGCTCACCTGGAACGACCCAGCGCACACAGAAGGCGAAATGATTTTGGCAGACACTGCACGCACCTATTCAGTAAGTGCCGAAGCACCAAACGGATGCCGCGGTGGTGCGTCGGTGACAATCGAATTCATTGAATTGCCGCAAGCATCCATGACCGCTGCACAAAACTCGGTTTGTATCTCAGGCAACCCGGTAAACCTGCTTGGTTTGCCTGAAGGCGGCTTCTTCGTTGGAGAAGGTGTAGTAGGCAACACGTTCGACCCGGGCTTGGCCGGAGGCGGTATGCACGAATTGCAATACGTTATCATGGACAAAAACGGTTGCGAAGGCTCATCTTCCACCGCATCCATTGAAGTAATGTTCTATCCTACCGTTTTGTTTGTAGCCAACGACAGCGTATGCACCTTCGATGAGCCATTTCAATTGATCGGAGAGCCATTGGGCGGTACGTTCGAAGGTGACGGCGTATTGGGAGAAATGTTCTACCCTGCCCTTCCGGGAACAGGTGGTCAAAACATCTCCTACACCTACGTCGACAATCAAGGTTGTATAAACGTGGCAAGCCAGGTAATTTTCGTAGACCCATGCGAAATCACATCGGTGAACGACATCGAAGCAACCAGCTTCAGCGTCTACCCAAACCCGGCCGAGAATTTCTTCATGATTCAGAGTCCTGACAACAACTTATTCACCGCAACATTGATGAACGTTTCAGGTCAACAAATGGAAAGCTTCAATGGCTTCAACCAAGTGCGAATATCTACCGAGCATTTATCTGCGGGTTGCTACTTCGTAAAGATCAACGGAACAGAAAGCTCATCGATTGTGCAATTGATGATTCAACACTAGAACCTAAACAAAAACGATAAACCTAACTTTAGCATCAGGCCCTTCGGGGCCTTTTTGCTTTTAGATACACTTGAAATAATCGAATGGCTCGAGGCACGTTTCACAACGATAGAGCGCCTTACAAGCCGTAGAACCAAATTGCGAGAGCATGCTGGTATCTGTAGAACCGCATCGCGGACATTTCACATCACGAAGCCTCCCCATGAGCAATCCCTTGTCGGCACTTCCCTTTTGCGGCGGGGCAATTCCCTCGCTGGTGAGTTTTTCCCGCGCTTCATCGGTCATCCAATCGGTTGTCCAGGCAGGCGACAAAACGGTGGCTATCTCATAATTGGTGATTCCATACTCCTGCAGTACCTCCTCAATGTCATCCTCAATGGTGCGCATTGCCGGGCATCCACTGTAGGTTGGTGTAATAACAACATGCACCTTTCCATCTGCGATAGTTACCTCGCGCACGATGCCCAACTCCACTACATTTAAAACAGGAATTTCAGGGTCGCTTACTTCCGACAACCAACTCCAAATATCTTGAGTAGTAACCATCCTATCGATATTACCACTTAGCTCCGGGGTATGCGCGCTGCAAGAATTGCATCTCGGCCAATAAGAATCCCATGTGCTCTGTATGGCGCCCTTGACGACCGCCCTTGTGATGCCATGCCTCCATGGGAACAGTCAAACCGGCCTCCAAGAAAACAGCCTGCAGCCTGTCCATCCAAATGGTCTTTAGAGAATCCCTCGAAACTCCCCAGCCCTCCTTCGCGGCCTGATTATCCAACTCGTCGTCATGGAACAACTCACCGAGGTATGGCCACAATGCGTCCACCGCATGTTGCATTCTGCTATGGCTTTCAGGAGTACCATCGCCCAGGCGAAGCATCCAATCGGTGGCATGTTGCAAATGATATTTAACTTCCTTAATCGACTTCTCAGCGAAACCGGGCAAAAAAGAATCGGAACTCGTCTTTAACCTTTCGAGAAACAACAAATAGAAAGAAGCATAATAATACTGACGAGCGATGATCGACGCATAGTCCGAGGTTGGCAACTCCAGCAACAACAGATTACTATATTCAGATTCCATTCGCGTAAGTGCTATCGCATCTTCATCGCGTCCATCATCTGCTGTTGCGCTCAACTGCTTGAAAACACTGGTCGCCTGACCAATGTAATCCAATGCTATATTAGATAAAGCAATATCTTCTTCCAGTATAGGTCCATGCCCGCACCACTCGCTTAGCCGTTGACCCAATATAAGAGAGTCATCAGCCAGCCTCAAAAGATAAGTATAATAATCTTGCTTGTTCATTGCGCTCGTTGGTAAACTATTTCACCTCACATATGCCCCACTTCCGGGGGTATTTCGTAGAACGTCGGGTGTCGATACACCTTGTCGTTGGCGGGCTCGTATAAAAAGTCCTTGTCAGCAGGCGATGAAGCCACAATGTCTGTGCTCATCACTACCCAAATACTTACACCCTCCATTCTTCGTGTGTAAACATCACGCGCATTTTCGATAGCCATTTTCGCATCAGCCGCATGCAAACTACCTGCGTGCTTGTGGGCCAACCCGTTCTTACTTCGAATGAAAACCTCCCACAAGGGCCAATTATTACTCATCACTTTTAAGTATCTGTGTTACGCGGCACTTACCGCTTGACGTTCCTTTTGCTTGCGAGCATAAGCCATCGCTGCCTCACGCACCCAAGCACCTTCAGCATGCGCCTTGTTTCGGGTCTGCAAACGCTGTTTATTGCAGGGGCCATTCCCCTTAACTACCTCATTGAACTCCGTCCAATCAATCGCTCCAAAATCATAATGACCGGTTGATTCATTCCACTTCAAGTCTTTATCAGGAATCGTCAATCCGAGATATTCAGCTTGAGGAACGGTCATATCCACAAATTTTTGGCGCAATTCGTCATTGCTATGGCGCTTAATTTTCCAGGCCATGTTTTGGCCGCTATGGGCGGAGGTTGCGTCGCTGGGGCCGAACATCATGAGTGAAGGCCACCACCAGCGATTGAATGCTTCCTGTGCCATCTTTTTCTGAGCATCATTTCCATTGCGGGCCAACGCAATCATTATTTCATAGCCCTGACGTTGGTGAAAACTCTCCTCCTTGCAAATGCGAACCATCGCTCGGCTATACGGACCGTAACTGGTGCGCTGCAACGAAACCTGATTCACGATCGCAGCCCCGTCGACAAGCCATCCAATGGCTCCGATATCGGCCCATGAAATAGTTGGATAATTGAAAATAGAAGAATACTTCGCTTTTCCGCTGAGCAACTCCGATATCAAGGTATCACGGTCGACACCCAAGGTTTCACAAGCGCTGTAGAGATACAGACCATGGCCTGCCTCATCTTGCACCTTCGAAATCAAAATAGCTTTTCGACGCAACGAAGGCGCGCGTGTAATCCAATTGCCTTCCGGCAACATTCCCACAACCTCGCTGTGTGCGTGCTGTGCAATTTGTCGAATCAAGGTTTTTCGGTACCCATCCGGCATCCAGTCCTTCGCCTCAATCTTATTTTCAGCTTCGACATAGTCCTGAAAACGCTCGAGCAATGCTTGATTTTCCATAAACTGATTTTTCTTAGAATGCACAAGATTAAGGTAAATTCAAATCAACAACACATCTATTTTTGCACGCACCACAAAAATCATGAGACCTAAATTTCACCCGCTCACCGTTATCGATATTCGTCGCGAAACCAAAGACTGTGTTTCTATAGCCTTTGAGGTTCCAGTTGACCTGAAGGAAAATTATCGCTTCACACAAGGCCAATACCTGACCCTTCGTGAAACGGTCGATGGCGAAGACATAAGACGATCCTATTCTATCTGCAGTGGGGTGAATGAACCGGAGCTACGAGTAGCCGTGAAGGAAGTGCCGCATGGTAAATTTTCTACGTGGGCCAATCGTGAGTTGAAGAACGGCCACACAATGCAGGTGATGACTCCAATGGGAAATTTCGGCACCGCCTTAGAGGCCGAGCAACGCAAGACCTATCTATTGGTAGCCGCAGGCAGCGGCATAACACCTATCTTTTCGATTGCCAAGAGTGTGCTGGCAACTGAACAAGAAAGTGAAGTGATTCTCCTCTTTGGAAATCGTTATTTTCAATCTATTATATTCCGTGAGCAACTCGAAGACCTGAAAGACAGGTATTTGGGGCGTTTCCGAGTATTCCACGTGCTCAGTGCAGAACCCAACGACGTAGAGCTTTTCTCCGGCCGTATCGACAAATCAAAATTGGAAGGCTTTGCAAAAGGGTTCATTCAAATGAATGCCATCGATGAGGTTTTTGCATGCGGACCTGAGCCTTTAATTCGCACGGTAAAAGAATTTTCACTCGAACAAGGCATCGCCGAGGAGCACATCCACTTCGAGTTGTTTGGAACACCCAACCCTACGGCAGGAGGCAATGTCGAAAAACCGGCTGAGCCAGTTGCTGATTCAGGTAAACGCTGTGCTGTGACCCTTATGTTCGATGGTCAGGAAAATAACTTTTTCATGCCCATGGATGGCACTGCCATTCTCGATGCTGCACAAGCAAGTGGTATGGACATTCCATTCAGTTGCAAAGGTGGAATGTGTTGCACCTGTCGCGCGCACGTCTCTGAAGGATCAGCAACCATGAAGGTAAACTACGCCCTTGAGCCAGGTGAAGTTGAATCGGGCTATGTACTCACCTGCCAGGCAGTGCCTACCAGCGAGCAAATAACCGTCGATTTCGATCGTCATTAATCCAATCAGACTCCTGCCTGCGCCGCGCTAACCGCTGCGCCGGCATTCAAGTTTCCGTAACCGCGACTTCCATTCGGGTTCGGATAGTATTGCGAGGTCGTAAGCAAATGAGTATACACTTGCTCGCGGGTGAAATTCGGATTTACCGACCACACCATCGCTGCAATTCCCGAAGCCATGGCTGTGGCAGAAGAGCTACCGCCAATGTACTTCGCCGCATAACCGGACGTATTGAGCGAGAGCGTGTTGCGTGAGCTGTTGCTGGAACGCTCCATTGTGACTGTAAAATCGACCTCTGAACCGTCGTGGCAAGATGCACATGTGCCGAAGTTTTCCTTCACGCCAGTGATAGCAACGCAACGGGAAAGAGCGGCCGGATAAACCACTCCCCACCAGCTAGTCCAACTGTACGATGTACCTGCAGCAGCCATCATCATTTTCCCTGCTCCCCACGCATAGTTAACACCATCTTCAATCACGCTGCTGTAGAACGGTGTGCCTATCGACATACTAATCACCTTCACATCAGCTCTATTCCCCATTTTAACCAAGGCGTTTTTCAGTCCTGTACGTTCCACTGAGCGATCGAGTACAACGTCTTCACAACCGCGTATGAAGTGTAAATTCGACTTGTATGCTACTCCGGTAGTAGCGCCCACATTGTTGCGTGCACCCACCGCCAAACCGCTCATGGCCGTGCCATGCGAGCAGCTTGAATAGACGCTGCTTCCGAATGTAAAATCGGTAGTAACGGTTCGTCCAACATTGCTAGCTCCGTTATTGAATTCAGATCCCAAAAGCGTCTGAGAAGAGCTTAAACCGGCATCGATAACTCCGATGGTAATACCTTGACCCTGGGTTGAATTCCATGCGGAAGGAATGTTCATCAATCCGAAATTCCAAGGCAAAATTGCATTGGGAGTAGTAGTGGTGTAGTCAGCTGAATTCAGAGCGAAGGTGCTCACCGAACAACCCGATGTCGAACGCTCTTCAGCAGCCATGTCCTCATGCGCATAATCCAGTGGCTCCAGGTAGCGAACGTTTTTCAAATTTCGAAGAGCAGTAAGCACATGACGATCGGATAGCTTCACGGTGATAATTGGCAAAATCGGATCATCCTCCACTAAAATAGCACGCCACTCCGACTCAAGACCTCGTTGAGAAAGTTCGCTTTGGATAAAATCAATCAAGGCATCGTGTACTTCTTTCCAAGCACCTTGCTGAATACGCACGCGATAAATTGAATTCTCAAGACCAACATACTCTGCAGGCTGATAACCTATAGCCACCGTTTGATCGCCATATTGCACAGCACTCCAAAGCATTTTGAAATCGGCGTTCTCCCAGCGAAAGTCACCATTGGCGGCATACAACTCCTTGACGTAACCATCCACCTTCTGTTTCGAATACGGATTGCCTTCCGGTGTCTGCACAAGTTGCTCCCGTTGCACAAGCTTTCCGGATAGTCCCTGTGTGTCGTTCACGATTTGTTGTTCGCTGGCGGGCGAACATCCTGTAAATGCCGCTGCGGCAATAATCGACAATGAAATGACGAAGTGTTTCATGGCAGTTAAGATTTGAATCGAATGTACAGGATTAATCACCACGCATCCAGATTTCAGCGACAATTTTCAGCGGAATTTCAAACATGTGAAGATGAATAACCTTGTGTTGTTACTTCGCAGCATGGATTCATTAAGTCAAATTGTACTGGGGGCAGCCGTGGGAGAAGTGTTGTTGGGTAATAAACTTGGCAACAAAGCGCAACTGCTGGGCGCCATTGGAGGCACTCTCCCCGATCTGGACGTTTTGCTGAACCCGTTCTTCACTGATGAAATTACAAAGCTTCACATTCACAGAGGATACTCACACGCCATTCTGATTCACTTGCTCCTTTCCATTCCATTGGCCAACTGGTGCCACAAAAAATGGGAACAAACCATTTCATTGCGCCGATGGTATTTGTTCTGGTCTTCGGTTCTGATAACCCATGCCCTGCTCGATTGCTGCACTACCTACGGCACTCAACTATTACTGCCTTTTACCGATTACCTGGTTGGATTCAACAACATCACGGTGGTTGACCCACTGTGGACACTTCCATTCATGTTCATTCTGATGGTTCCACTATTCCTGAAACGTGATAATCCCGCCCGCCTGCGCTGGGCCCTCGCTGCATGCGCGTATGCCGGGCTTTACATGCTCCTCACGTTCTATAACAAGTACACCGTTCACCAACATTTCGAAAGCCAGTTAAAGGCAAAGAATATGTCCTATCACACCTTGAAAACAACGCCCACCATGTTCAATAACATCTTGTGGTCGGGAATCGCAGTTGCAGAGGACAGCATCTACTTTGGAGAGTATTCACTGCTTCAGAACGACCCGAAAGTCGATTGGATTGCATACCCCATCAACCGGGAGCTTATCGAGAACCATCCGGACCAGCGCGCCATGTCTGCTATGAAGTGGTTTGGTCAGGGCGCCTATTTTGCAATTCCCGTTGGTGAAAGTGTTGACTTCTTCACTGCCAAATGGGGTCGAACCGACTTTACGCAAACGGAAGCGCACAAGGCATTCGTTTTTCATTGGAGAATTGAACCCGCTGAGCACGGCTGGCATGCCAAACAATTGATGCCTGACTGGAAGCGCGACGACTTTTCAAAGGCCCTTCAGTTGCTTTGGAATCGCATACTTGATAAGCCGAAAGCTGTATCGCAATTGCAGTAGAAGGTGTTATTTTCGCGCTACCGAAAAGTGATGTGAAATGAGCGCAGAAATACCCAGCAAATACGACCCAATTCAAACCGAAGACAAATGGTACAGCTACTGGATGGAGCACAAGCTCTTCAAGAGTGTACCCGATGACCGCGAAGCATACACAGTGGTTATTCCACCACCAAACGTTACCGGTGTGCTTCACATGGGGCACATGCTCAACAACACGATTCAGGATTTGTTGGTTCGAAGAGCCCGCATGCAAGGTAAAAACGCTTGCTGGGTGCCCGGTACCGACCACGCCTCCATTGCAACAGAAGCCAAAGTGGTACAGAAGCTGCGCGCTGAAGGCATCAAGAAAAGTGACCTCACCCGCGAAAAGTTCCTGGAGCACGCATGGGAATGGACCCATAAACACGGCGGTATCATTCTCGAACAGCTCAAGAAATTGGGAGCAAGCTGCGACTGGGACCGCACTCGCTTTACAATGGATGAGAAATACTATGAAAGCGTAGTAGACACGTTTATTGATCTCTACAAAAAAGGAAAAATATACCGGGGTGAACGCATGATCAATTGGGATCCTGCAGCACTCACAGCTTTATCCGATGAGGAAGTTATTTACAAAGAAGTAAATTCCAAGCTGTACCATGTGCGCTACCAAATCGTTGGCAGCAGTGAATACATCACCATTGCTACCACTCGTCCGGAAACTATTTTGGGTGACACGGCAGTATGCGTGAATCCGAAAGACGATCGATACAAACACTTGCACGGAAAGAAAGCGATTGTGCCTTTGGTGAATCGCGAAGTTCCTGTGATCGCCGACGACTATGTGGAAATGGAATTCGGCACGGGATGTCTAAAAGTTACTCCGGCACACGACATGAACGACTTCATGTTGGGTGAAAAGTACAAGTTGGAAATCATCAACATGATGAACGACAACGGCACCATCAGTGAAGCAGGTCAATTGTACGTTGGTATGGATCGCTTTGAAGTGCGTAAACAAATTGCTGAGGACCTCCAGCAGTCGGGCAACCTCGTGAAAATCGAGGACCTGGTCAATAAAGTCGGTTTCAGTGAACGCAGCGATGCTGTCGTTGAACCACGACTTTCCCTGCAATGGTTTGTGGACATGAAGGATTTGAGCAAGCCCGCGCTCGACCATGTCATGAACGACGACATTAAGTTCTTCCCTCCCAAGTTCAAGAACAGTTATCGCAACTGGATGGAGAACATCAAAGACTGGTGTATTTCACGCCAACTTTGGTGGGGACATCGCATTCCGGCATGGTATGCACCCGACGGCCAATTTGAGGTAGCTAAAACAAAAGAAGAAGCATTGCAGCAATTTGCTCAGAAGGGCATAGCAGTTGACACCGATTCTATCCGTCAGGAAGAGGATGTGCTCGACACCTGGTTCTCATCATGGCTCTGGCCCATCAGCGTATTCGATGGATTTTATTCGGAAGAAGAAATCGGCTACTACTACCCTACCAACGATTTGGTGACTGCACCTGAAATCATGTTTTTCTGGGTGGCTCGTATGATCGTTGCGGGCTATGAGTACCGAAATGATTTACCATTCCGCAATGTTTATTATACCGGCATTGTGCGCGACAAGCAAGGACGCAAAATGTCGAAATCACTGGGCAACTCTCCCGACCCGTTAGACCTTATGAAAATATACGGTGCTGATGGAGTTCGTGTAGGTATGTTGCTGTCTTCGCCCGCAGGGAATGACCTTCTGTTCGACGAATCGCTTTGCGAACAGGGACGCAACTTTGCCAACAAAATCTGGAATGCATTCCGTCTGGTCAAGGGCTGGGAAGAAAAAGTAGATCACTCGCTGGAACAAACTGCTGCTGCGAAAACCGCGGTGAATTGGATGCGCAGCAAGTTCAATGCGACCTTGCTTTCTCTGAACGATGACTACGACAAGTTCAGAATCAATGAAGCACTGATGACAACCTATAAATTGGTTTGGGACGACTTCTGTGCCTGGTATTTAGAGATGGTCAAGCCCCCATTTGGTCAAGGCATGGATGCAGCCACCTACGCGTCATCCGTATCCATATTGGAGGACCTCCTTCGCGTATTGCATCCATTTATGCCCTTCCTCACTGAGGAGGTTTGGCATTACCTAAAGCCACGCTCTGAGGGAAGTTCTATCTGCACAGCAACATGGCCATCAGCAGAAAACGTAGATTCTTCCATTATCACTTCCTTCGACCGCATGCAGGAGGTTGTAATTGGCATTCGCAACGTGCGAAAAGAGAAGAACATTCCGAATAAGGAAGCCGTTGAGCTTATGGTTCGAGTGAATCATGATAACACAACCGAATTCGATGCAGTTATTCAGCACCTGTGTAATATTCGTTCGATCAACTATGTTCAGGAGAAACCCTCCGGTTGTTTCTCATTTGTAACTGCCGGAGCAGAGTATTTCATTCCATTCACGGAACAAATAGACTTAGAAGCCGAAAAGAAAAAAATAGAAGCTGAATTGAGTTACGTGAAAGGTTTTTTGAAATCAGTGGATGCCAAATTGAGCAACGAGCGATTCGTGAATAATGCTCCTGCTGCTGTGCTTGAGATTGAGCGCAAAAAACAAAGTGACTCGCTGGCTAAAATCCAGATGATGGAAGAGCAGTTGAAAGCGCTGAATTAACGCGGCAACGTAAACTCGAACGTAGTACCCTTCGTTAGTTCGGAAAAAAACCGGACGTCGCCACCGGTGCGCGTTACTAGCTTTTTGACGGTAGCCAAGCCTATCCCATTTCCCCTATTGCCATAACGATCGGCTGAAGAAGCGGTTTCGAAGAGCTGAAATAGTTTGTCATGAAAACTACGATCGATACCAGATCCATTGTCAGCCACTGAAACGCGATACGTTTCCGTGTCTTCGGTAATCGATATCGTAACTACCGTCTTGGCCTTGTCGCTGTATTTAATGGCATTGCTCACGAGGTTCAGCAATACTTGAAGCAGCACCGGCCCATGGGTATTGATTCTCTCTGGTTGAATATCAAAACGGAATTCCACTTCCGGGTCAGCGCCAAATAAATTTCGAACCTGAGTAACAACTTCATCACTATCTACCGAAGAATTCATGCTAGTGATAGTGGCGTCCAATCGGTAGTAATCAAGCAGCCCTGAGATGAGTGAAGAAAGCTGATGCGATGAGCCTCTTATCGCATGCAACATGCTAACATCGTCCGTATGGACGGACTCCCGATGGTTTTCAATAAGAATATCAGTCATCGACGAAATTCCATTCAACGGTGATTTCAAATCATGTGCAGCGATAAATGCAAAATGTTCCAATTCCTTGTTCTTCTCCTCCAGCCTGCTGAGCATGCCCTCCAATGTCCTTTTACTTCTTCGCAACTCCAGCAATGCCATCACCTGAGCTGCCAGTGCATTTAAGGCCGACAATTGGGCGTTTGTCAGAGATTTCGGCTCACTATCCAAGACACAAAGCGTTCCAAGCGGCAAACCATCTTCATTCACCAAAGGAACCCCTGCGTAGAAGGCCAGGTGGGGATCACCTGTTACCAGCGGGTTATCGTGAAAACGTTCATCAATACGGGCGTCGGGAACCACAAGTGTCTTTCCGGGTTCATGGATGGCATGTGCGCAAAACGCGAACTCTCTTGGGGTTTCCAAAACAGCCATGCCAACGCTCGATTTGAACCACTGCCTGTTGTCATCGATTAAAGAAATAAGCGACATGCGGCAGCCACAAATCTCAGATGCGATTGCAGTGAGATGATCATACTCCTGCTCTGACAAGGTATCCATTACCTCGTAGCTTTTCAACGCCTTCAGACGTTCTAATTCGTTATGTGGTTTCTCAGGTAAAATCATTCGCCGCAAACAGTCGTTGTGATTGCTTCAAATGTACCCCAATGCAACAATAATAAATTTGACAATTATCAATAAAAAAGGGCCGCACAAGCGGCCCTTCTAACAATTATGTAATAAGACTAATTAGTCTATCATTAACTTCAGTGTGCGTGAGTGGCCATTTGAGTTCAAGGAAATCAAATAGGCACCGGTTGCCAAATCGCTTGTATCAATAGTAATGCGCTGCGCACCCGGAGCTGAAGCGCGAGGCTGCCAGCTTTCAATTACACGTCCACTCAAATCGGTAAGAGTGATGTTCAGCTTCTCAGCACCGCGATCAACATACGTGAGCACTGTGTTTTCGTCGGCCGGATTTGGATAAACCATCGCACCGAAGAAATCGGCGTCCTGCTCATTCAAACCAACCGTTCCGGTCATGTTGATATCGTCGATAAACAAATTGTTGGGGAACTCACCTGCACGGAAGATAAACTTCATACGGAAGCCTTCAGAGAGATAGGTGTTAGGAATAGTGAACGACTCCTCTCTCCAATCTGAAGAACTGCTTGGGAAGAATGGAATGCTCACGCTGCCTGCGGTAACCAAATCAATTCCTTCGAGGCTTACACGCGGTGTGCTCGACCAGTTTTGGCCACAGTCATTTGAAATAAACACTTCGAAACGATCCGTGATACCTGCAAGGTCAGTGCTTTGAGTAGCATAAGCATACTTAAAGGTCACAAGACCGCTGCTTACCAAATCCAAGTTGCAAGAAGGAGTAACCAACTCGTCAATATCATAACCACCCTCATCGATGTTTGTCTCCGACATTTCATACGCATTCAAAAACGCACTGGTGTTGTTTGAGAAACCTGCTTCTGTGGTGCGGCTCCATACCGATACGTTGCTGTCGTAGTTACCCGGCACGTAAAAGTTCAAGAATCTGAAATACTCATCGAAACCATCTTGAAAAAGTGGACCACCGGTTTCTGTCCATGATGGGGCAATCACCACGCATTGCTCGATCGTCTTTGTAGTTGATCCTTGAGCATTCGTTACAGTAAGCGTAACTGTTTTGCGACCTTCCGAAGTGAAGGAAACGGATGGGTTCGCACTGGTGCTGGTTGCAGGCTGGCCATCCTGGAAAGTCCAAGCGTAGGTATCTACAACACCATTCGTTGAGTTGTTTACAAACTCAATATCATCATTCACACAAGCAAACTTAGTAGCAGGATAGAAGTCGGCAGCTGGCGCGCATGTCAGCGGGTTGTTGTCAGTACCGGTGAGTGCACGGTTCGAATCTGTCCACAGATTGCTTCGTCCTGAAAGTCCTGCATTGAGCGCCAAACGCATACGCTCCTTTTGACCGTTGGTAAACATGTGTGAGCAGTAAGAATAGTCCATGAAATTCTGAACGTTCTCAATCACACCATAGGTTCCAACCAATTCTACATTGTCAATAGAAAACTCACCTGCGGCATCTTCTGCGTTGAAAGCGTAAATGCGGAATGTTACAGGTTGAATCATGGCCGTGAAAGAAGCGCCACCCAACGTAACCTTCGCACCATTCACAGCGATTGCAGTGTCAGCAGCAAAGAAGAAGGTATTGGCCGGATTGGGATTGGTTACTACAACCAAATTAGCATTGGCAGGAGCAACAGAGGCGGCAATATTGTTAGCGAAGTTATTCATGCTTGAACGAACCGAAAACGCACGCGGGCCATTAGCAGCGCGCGATGCCTTGAAGCGCAGTTCAGTGAGCGTCATTGCACTTCCCGGACGAGGAGTAATCGTAAACTCATAGTATTTCGAAGTGTTGATTGTTCCGCTCATGTCGGCATACGATGTAGAACCTTGAACGGCGCCCTCACCCCAGCCGGTGAATGCAAACTGACCATCCATGTTAGGGTTAATGGAAACTCCGCTTGCCTGAAATTGAGTAAACTGCAAGCGTGTAAAATCTTCCTCACCCAACAAAAGCATCGGAGGCGTCGTTGGATCTGTTGTGCCACCTGTGCCGCCGGTTATTCCATCGAAATTATAAATTGCATTGGTTAACGCAGTTGAGCTACATGAAAAGTCTTTCAAGTCTTGGCAGCTGGCATGACCCTCGGTAACCGGAGTATCCGAAACTCCATCATCGCCGCATTCCACTTCCGGCTCGTT
>CALQJP020000027.1 GCA_943330925.2 Chryseobacterium gleum | reverse complement strand
GCCTACCAGAAAGATTTCTGCGGCATCGACGCGAGCTGCTTCGAGCCAGGCTACGATTTTCTTTTCGCGCACAAGACTCACCTCTTCATTGGGAGATCCCAAATGAAAGTCGGAGGCGAAGTAAATCTTGGTGCGTGTGTCTGACATCGGGTTTATCGGTTGGCAATGTTTTCGGCAATCTTGAATGGATTCATACCGTCGATGTTGAATTCAAACAAGATGCTTTGTGCGAAATTAAGTGAGCGCGAGTCTACTTCCTTGCGGATGCTTTCAGAATAGACAATCGGTACATAGACCTTGAGCACATTCGGAATAACACGAACGCAAACGCCCGCATTCCACAGGGTGCGCACATCGGTGTTTGTCGTGCGAATGATTTCGGTATTGCTGTCGTTTTTCAATGCAGCAATGCCGCCATAGATTCCCAGCGGTAGCTTGAAGGGCATGTCGATTTCGGTAGTCAGCGAAAGCAAAAATCCGTTGGCCGATTGGGTTGTTGGTGCTGCCATGCCGCCTTGCGTGCGCATGAATTGCTGTGATAGCAATCCTGTTTGCTGATCGCGCCCGAGGAAAAGTCCTTCATAGAGGTAATCGCCTCTCAAACCATTGCCGGGACTTTCGTTGTTGCGACGCACTCCGCCGTATTGGCCCGCTGCATTCAGATAAAACCCATTGCCCAAACCTGCGTAAAGTCGGGTTCTGATTTTTTTCGCGCCCTTGCCTTTGTAAACCCATTCATGATTGAGCGTGTGCTGGTGCATCACGTTCATGTCTGTGAAATCACCAATTTCAATTTGGCTGTGCCATGTGAATGTGCTGCGCGGAAGTTTCTTTTTGAGTTCGATGTCGGCGCGCCATTGGTCGGCACGCACGGTTTTGTCGGTTCCCTGCGGTATGTAAAGGAAATCGTTGAACTTAGGCTTGCGGTTTTCCTTGTACCACTCGGCTATGGTGAAGTAGGAAAGGCGCACCGACCCACTCCAGTCTTTCGCTGTGCGGTTGCGAAACATTTTATAGTGAACGTAAGGGTTCAGTACATCGTAACTGCGCACGGCTTCTTCAGCGTCGAATACTGAAGTGGCAATGCCAAATCGTCGAGCAAGAACGCCCGCTGACCACGTGCCGTTCGTATATTCTATGTGCCCCATACCTGCGAGGGTTCCGGAAGCAAAGCTGTACATGGGCGAGGCGCTCCATTGAAAGTTCTTTCTTGGCACTGTGCGGTTGTGCACGTTTACACCGAGCATCCATTTATTATATTCATTCCAGCCAACCAGCGGAATCCAGAAGAGCTGAGAATGCTCCGGGTTGTCCACACTGCTCAGGAATTTGAACGTGGTGGGCTCCACAGTGCGCATGATGCCCTCTGTGCGGAGGGTGTTGTCGTTTCTATTGTATTCCGGAATGCCTGTCATCGGGTTCACCTTCACGATATCACCCTTTTCGACTGATATGGTAACGCTTGTGCTGCTGCGTGGTTTAATTCCTTCGGTCCAAACCAGCGATTTCGATTCACCATTGCGCATTACCTCAACTGCAAAGGGTGACGCTATTTGTCCACGGTTTTTGACCTTCACCGTGTATACGCCATCCTTCGACTTGCCTGAACGCACGGCATAATCAACATGGTGCGTTGTCGGGATAAGTTCGTCAAAGAACCAGTCCAGGTTTTTACCCGAGGTTGCTTCGAATACTTCCTCGAGATCATCTGGCGAAGGGTGTTTGAATTTCCAGGCTTCGAAATACGCCGCCATGCAGCGATTCATTTCGGCTTCGCCTAAATACGACATGAGGTAGTTGAATGCGAGCGCAGTTTTTTTGTAAACGATACCGCCGTAGTTGAGGTTGGTGTAGTCGTCGCTGGGTGCTTGTATGGGTTGGTCTTCACCGGTGCGCGCTGCGAGGAGGTAGGGGAGTTCTTCCGTGAGGTAGTTGTACGAAAGGTTTTCGAGACCAAGTAATTTCTGTATATCCAGTTGTCCCACTTGAATGCCAATATTCATAGCACTGTCTTTTTGAGTAGCCATGAGCGTGCGCGTTTCGAAGAATGAATTTATTCCTTCATCCATCCAGGCGTTGTCGCGCTCGTTGCTTCCGAGTATGCCGTAGAACCAGTTGTGACCTACTTCGTGAATGATAACAGTGCGCAGTGTTGATGCGTTTCCTGAACTTCCGATGACGGTTACGTTGGGATACTCCATGCCACCACCGGCACTGATGGTGCCGTCAACTGCAGTGCATACATCATACGGATAATCGCCCGACCAGAGCGAGTAGTAATAGAGTCCGTCGTTGATGGAGCGGATTCCTTCTTCTTCCCAATTAGCCTTTTCGGCCTGCGTAAAAAGGGCCCAAGTGGTAACCTTTCTCTTGCTTGCCGGCAATTCTACTTCGCCCTTGCGCACCATCCAACGTTTGTCGGCAAACCAACCGAAATCGTGCACGTTGCTCTGGATGTAGTGCAGTGTTTTCATGTTCGGAGAGGAGGGAGGAAAGTCCATTGTATTCTCGGAGCTTACTTCTTTGGCCAGTCTATCCATGCGCTCAATTTCCGATTGCGTTTGCAGATTGCCGGTTGCGCCCACTGTGTAGTTTTCAGGCAACGTTATCTTCACATCGAAGCTGCCGAACTCACTGTAAAACTCGCCTTGTGTGAGATAGGGAATGGGGTGCCAGCCTTTGTTATCATACACCGCGGGCTTCGGAAACCACTGCGTGATTTGGTAGCTTTGGTCGATATGTCCCAGGCGTGAAATAGATCCGCTGGGGAGCTTCACATAAAAGGGAGTGCTCACGCGAATCGTTTCTCCGGGCTTCAAGGGCTTGGGCAGCGCGAGTACGGCGATGTCTTCTTGGTCTTCGAAGTACTCCCACTTCACCTGCGTGCCATCCACCTTGAAGTCGAGCGAGTCGATGTATCCTTTGGCCGTTGGCTTCGCCCACAACATAAAGAAATCGCCCTGACGGAATTTCTGTTTCGACATGGCGGTCTTCGCGTTCTTATAAGCGTTAGGCCACAAGTGGATGTACAGCTTGTCGAGTATGTCGGGGCTTTGGTTGGTATAGTCAAAAGTCTCGAACGCCGACAGCGAATGCTCTGTGTCGTTGAGTGTGACTGCGATGGTGTAGTCGACTTTTTGCTGGAAGTAGTTCGACTGTTGTGCATGCAGCGAGCTTCCGATGAGCAAGCAAAAAAGGAGGGAGATGATTCTCATGGAGGGAGATAAATAGTTGGTTGCGAAAATACGGGTTGAAACGGCATTGTATAAAAAGCAACAGCGCCCCTTGCGAGACGCTGTTACCTATCAACTGTTACAAATACGGGCCGGCTAGCGGCCATAAATCGCTTTGAGCTTGTCCTCAAGCATGGGACCACGCAAGTTGTGGCCGAGTATCTTTCCTTCTTTGTCTATCAATACAGTAAACGGAATGGAGTGCACATTGTAGGTTTTGGCTCCTTCGCAATCCCACCACTTCAAATCGCTCACATGGTTGGGCCAAAGCAAACCGTCGGCATCGATGGCTTGCAACCAGGCATCTTTTGCCCTGTCGAGCGACACCGAAAATACTTCAAAACCGTCTTTATTATACTTGTTATAGGCGGCAACCACATTTGGGTTTTCCCTTCTGCATGGTCCGCACCAGCTTGCCCAGAAGTCGAGAAGCACGGTTTTGCCTTTCAAGTCGCTGAGTTTGCGCAACTTTCCTTGCGGGTCGTTGAGTGCAATTTCGGGGGCGGGTTGCCCCACTGCAATGGCCGAGTTCGTTTCTGCGGCCTGCTGCTTTCCGGGGTTGCTCAGCTTGGCAAGCTCCTGCTTCATGGCCTTATAGAGTAGTGTATGACCGAAGCTTTCGTTGAGGTTCGCGAAAATCTTGTTGAACGTGGCCATTTCCGTGCGGGGGTCGAGGCGCTGAATAGCTATGAGCGCCGCTGGTGACGATTCGTGCGTAACCAACCAGTCTTTGATGCACTTCACCATTTCACGGCGGTTTTCTGCCATGCTCTGGTTGAGCATTTGTTTTTCTTCCACACTCACATCGGGCTGAGTAATGCGCTGTCGGGCTTCAAGTTCTTTTTTGTCGAATGGGGCGCACTTGCTTTCCAGTTCGTGCAATTGTTCCGAACGCTCCGATCCGCAGATAGAAGCCGATTCGGTAAAATCGCCCAACGTTGCTTTCACATTCGCCGACTCTGTGCTGTCTGTGATGAGTGCTAGCGAGTTTTCTTTATCGATAACGACCCGGTAGTAATTCAACTCCAAAGGCTTCGATGGCACCAACAAGAAACTACCGTCGCTGCCTATCACGGCAGAATCTGTAAACACCATGCGGTTGTTTACAAAGCGCTCGAGGAAAATGGTTTTGCCCTGAGCTCCCTCAATTTTGCCCTGGATAGAACCCTTCGGACCATTGCTGCATCCAATGGCAACAACCGATAGAACAGCTGCGAAAGCAAGTCTCGGTAAGAATGAAGTAATGAAATGTTGCATGCGTTTGATAAATCAAGTCGAGCGAAGCAACTGAAGGAAAGCAGACTCGTTGTTGAGGAATACCACGGTGATGGGGATAACAAAAATCGGAATTCCCTCTAATCCCTGCATATTTCTCAACCGAACGGCGTCTTTCTCGGTGGTCACAATCGCTTGGGCGAAAGTACCGTATTTAGACCACATCAGCTCGACCTCCTTTCGTGAAAAAGTGTGATGATCTGCAAAGGATTCGAAATGAGCCAAGTTGTATCGACTCCCCAGAAATGCACTGAATACATCGTTGTCGGCCAACCCTGCCATACCCACCACCTTGGCGCCCGGTTGCAGAGCAGCCGCTTCTCCCTTGAGCGGATATGCTTCGCCGTATTCGAGGCGCGTGAAGAAAACCTGCTGGTTGTTTCGGGGGCGTATGGATTTGATTACCGTGTCTTGTTCTTCTCTTGACAGCGATAGGGGGCACTTGGTTACTATAATAACATCGGCCCGACGCGCTGACTTCTTGATGTCGCGAAGGGAACCACCCGGCAACACACTATCGCGCCAATAGGGGCGGTCGTAGCAGGTGAGGAGAATGTTCAAATCGCCTTGCAACTTTCGGTGCTGGAAGGCATCGTCGAGCACCACTACATTGCTGTTGGTCAGGTTTTTCAGGTATTCTACCCCTCGTACGCGGTTTTCGCATACGGCCACATCCAGGTCCGGAAACTTCAGCAGAACTTGCATGGGTTCGTCGCCAATGATAGCGGCGGTTGCCTTTATGCGATTGGCCCATATAAAGCCTTTTGTGGTTCTGCCATACCCTCGTGAAAGCAAGGCAGGCTTGCACCATTGGCGCAATTGTCGGAGTATGTATTCAGAATGAGGGGTTTTACCCGTGCCTCCCAAGGCTAAATTACCAATGACAATCGTGGGTAACTTCCCGATTTCAGATTTGATAAATCCCGCGTTGTAGAGAGCGTGACGCACTCTCAGAACTGCCGCGTACAGTATGCCAACCGGCTTCAACCATTTTCTCCCCCTATACATGTCGGCGAAGATACATGACTTGAAGCAAGGGCGTGTATCTTATTTGCAATGAATAAATTAACTATTTGCACTTTCTTTAGCGCATTGTGTAATTTGCCGCCATGCTTTTAAAAGAAATTATTTCCGCATTGGAAGAACTTGCGCCTCCCGGTCTGCAGGAGAGCTACGATAACAGCGGTTTATTGGTGGGCGACCCGGGGCAAGCGATAACAGGTGTGTTGTTTTGCCTTGATAGCACGGAAGCCATAATCGATGAGGCATTGGCAAAGGGCTGTAATCTGGTTGTGGCGCACCATCCCATTATTTTCAGTGGATTGAAACGCATTACAGGGAAGAATTACATAGAGCGGACTGTCATTAAGGCCATTCGCAACAACATCGCTATTTACGCCATCCACACCAACCTCGACAATGTGCAGCACGGGGTGAATAAGAAGATTGCTGAAAAGTTGGGATTGACTAATCTACGTGTGCTGTCGCCGAAGGCAGATGAGCTTTTGAAGCTTGAAGTATTCGTTCCGGTCGTGCATGCCGAGGCCATTCGGCGTGCTGTTTTTGATGCAGGCGGTGGCCACATCGGCAACTACGATGAGTGCAGCTTTGCCACTGCCGGTGATGGCACATTCAGGCCGTTGCACGGAGCCAACCCAACCTTGGGAGAAATGGGAGAGAGGCATTTAGAAAAGGAGTTCAATCTGAGTTTCTTGGTCCCAAAGTGGTTGAAGGCCCGGGTGCATGCAGCAATGGTGAAGGCACACCCCTATGAAGAGGTTGCACACCAGTGGATTGCACTTCAAAACACCCACCAGGAGGTAGGAAGCGGTATGGTCGGTGAGTTGGCAGAACCCATGGAGGCAGGCGAGTTTCTGAAGCGAATCAAGGTTGATATGAGCGTTTCAATGGTGCGCCATACCAAGCTGATAGGTTCGCATGTAAAGCGCATAGCCGTGTGTGGAGGAAGTGGAAGCTTTTTGCTGCACGATGCCATTGCGGCAGGAGCCGATGTATTTGTGACGGCCGATTTCAAGTATCACCAGTTTTTTGATGCCGACAATCGAATCGTGATTGCGGATATCGGACATTTTGAAAGCGAACAGTTTACAATTGAGTTGTTGGGTGATTGGTTTAAGCAAAAATTCCCTACTTTCGCGTCCCATTTAACAGCGATTGAAACCAATCCTGTTTTTTATTTGTAACCACAATGGCTAAAAAACCAGTAAAGGCCCCGGCAAAGAAAGCTCCCGCGAAAAAGGCGGCGAAGGCTCCTGTTGCCAAGGCTAAGACGACGGTGAAGCCGGCTAAGTCCGGCAAGGTGGTGAAGTCTGCGGCCAAATCGAAAAGTGCGGCAAAGCCAGTAAAGAAGGCTGCCAAACCGGTCGCAGCGAAGAAGCCCGTTAAACCGGTTGTTAAGAACAAGGCCGCTGTAAAAGCAGCGCCCAAAAAGATTACAAAACCTTCCAAACCGGCTGCTAAAAAGCCGGTAGCCAAGCCTTTGAAGAAAGCCGTAGCGAAGAAGCCAGCTCCAAAACCGGCAGCTAAGAAGGCAGCCAAACCGGTAGCCAAGAAGGTTGCCAAACCGGTAGCCAAGAAGGTTGTTAAACCTGTGGCGAAGAAAGTAGCCAAGCCTGCTGCTAAAAAGGCTGCGAAGCCTGCAGCCAAGAAGGTCGAAAAAAAGCAAGCCAAGCCCGTTGCTAAAAAGGAAGTGAAGCCTGTTGCAAAGGCGGTTGTGAAACCTGCCGCTAACAAGGTTGAAAAGCCTGCAGCTGTGAAGAGCCCCGAGCCTAAAAAGCCTGTGGTTAAAGAAGCTCCGGCTCCAAAGGCAGCGGCTGCTCCTGCACCGGCAAAGACCGCAGTAGCCAAAGCGGCAGCAAAGCCGAGCAATGGCAAAGAAGAATTGTTTAAGCCTGATTTTCCGGGAATCGTTCTCGATTCTAATCGTCCGCTGCGCCCCAGGGTGCCTATGCCTTCGCCTGATGCACCGTCAAAGCCCGTAGCGAACCCTATTTATGTGCCGCCTGCGCCCGATGGCAAACCGGGAATCAAGTTTGCCCCAATAGCGATAATTGAAAAACCAAAAGAGAAATCTATAAAAAGCGAAGAGGAAGATATGAGTTCTAAAACAGCACCCCGTTTGGCTTTCGCTGAAAGCGACGACAAAAAAGGTATCAGCGTTGAAGCAAAATTGCGCGCGTTGTATGCCATCCAATTGATTGACTCACGTATCGACAAGATTCACGCAATGCGCGGTGAGTTGCCATTGGAGGTAGAAGATCTCGAAGATGATGTTGCTGGATTGGAAGCTCGCTTGGGTAACCTCACGGGGGATGTAAAAAACCTTTCAGAGGAAATCATCGGTAAGAAGAATGGAATCAAAAATTCTGAGGCACTTATCGTGAAATACAAAGAGCAGCTCAACAATGTGAAGAACAACCGTGAGTACGATTCCCTGAACAAGGAGATCGAGTTCCAGGATTTGGAAATACAACTGCACAACAAGCGCATCAAGGAATTTGAAATTAGCTTGAGCACCAAGCAGGAATTGCTTGTTACTACCGAGGGTAAATTGCAAGAGCGCAAGAATGACCTCAAGCTGAAGCAAGCGGAGTTGGCTGATATCGTGGCATCGACCGAGAAGGAAGAGAAAATACTTCGCAAGAAGAGTGAAGAAGCCAAAAAGCTTGTTGAGGAGCGCCTGATGAATGCCTACGAGCGTATCCGCTCGGGAGCACCCAACGGTATGGCAGTGGTGCCTATCGAGCGCGAAGCTTCTGCCGGCTCATTCATTCAACTGCCTCCTCAAAAGCAATTGGATGTAGCTAGCCGCAAGCGCGTGATGGTGGATGAGCACAGCGGTCGTATTCTCGTTGATGCCGAGTTGGCCATGGAAGAGCAGGCTCGCATGGATGAGGAGCTTGCGAATGCATTGAAATAAAAAAGCTTTTTATATAGAAAAAGCCCCGCATTGCGGGGCTTTTTTATTTTCGATAAATGGCTTCTTCAAAAGTGGCTTGCTCCAGTTTGCTGCCAATCCAGGCGTTGAAATCGAAGTATCGCATCAATGCTTTGCAATCTTCCACAGACATAAGCGCTTCCAGTTCTTTTTTGAAGCCAATCAATTGCTCTCGCTTTTCTATTGAAGTTCGAGCCCGAATCAACTTTTTGAACTGTTCGAGAATGAGCTTCTCCACTTCGAAATCGCGCATTCTTTTTTGAAGGTAGCGGCCGGTTGATTTGAGGGTGTATTCCAATAAATCGCTGTTGCCGAGCTCATAATGCACTACGATGTTGAAAAGACGTGCATAGCCATAAAGGTCTTGTCGCAAGTCATTTTCATTGTCATTGATAACTCGGTTGAGCCATTGCAGCGCCTTGCTGTGCTGGCCTGCCCCAAAATGAAGATAGGCCATGTAGTAGTACATCCGAAGCACAATTTCTTTGTGCAGTGCAGTTTCATTGGCCTTTACGGACTCCATTTCGGCTGTCATGGCTGCCACTCCTTCATTGAAACGGCCCGAGAAAATGTATTTCTGCAGATTGCTGAGAATCACTTCCGTTCGAATGCGTGCATGCGTATCGGGTGTGTCGAAGCCATCCAGCTCTTGGAGTTGATTGAGCTCATGAATGCAGCTATCGGCCTCGCTGAATTGGCGGGTTTCGAGTAGACATTGCACTATTTGAGAAAGCGTTCGTATATAGCGTTTCGCTAAGTCGGTGCGCAAATCGGGATGGCTGTCGAGAATGTCTTTTACCTTTCGATACTTCTCCAGTGCAACCTGGGTTTCTCCTTTGGCAAGGTTGCAAAACCCTTGGGTGTAGTAACAGATGGTGGAGGCACGCTCCGAAAGGGCTGTATTCTTTCCCTTGATGAGCGGGTGCTCCACTATTTCATTGATGATGCGTGTGTTCTCTTCTGTTCGGCTGTATCCACCGCTTCGAAAAACGTAGTTGATTTTCGAATAGAGCACGTGATAGGCGGTTAAATTCTGAAGCTTATCCAGTACATGCTGCTCCTCCAGAATGAGGCTGTCAAGGTTTACAAACTGACCGTTTTCAAACGATTCTTCAAGCAGCGTTTTTTCCCAGGAGATCAGCTCAAACAAGTAGTAGAATTTCTCGTAACGTACTGCAACCTTCTTAGCGCGTTCAATGAACTTGCTGCATTCATCGAATAGTCCTTTGTTGTAAAGTATCTCGATGTTTTTAATGTCTTGCTTCAGCGCGCTGGCTATCGAAGTTTCGCTGTAATAGCTTCTCAGCGACTTCAAAATAAGCTTGTAGAGGTGATTCTTTTCAGAAGGCAAGTGCTTGATGAACTTCTCTCCTGCAAAGGTTTTTTTCACCATATCCTCGTCATACTCATCCATTTTTTCAACGAGGTCGAAGAGTCGGACGTAGTTTTTGTCGCCGCTTTGAAGCGAACTCTGTAACTTAAAAAATCGCTTTTCACTTTTCGTTAGTGTGCGAATCAAATCAAATAGCTCACTGCTGGGTTTCATACATCGGCTGAGTAGTGTAGTTATAATGACTACGAAGACAAGAAAAACGTTGCATACCCTACTCAAAGAATAGTGATTCAATGCATTACTTTTGGCGTATGCGGTTCCTTTTAATCTTCATTTTTCTTCAAGCTGCTTTGTTGCAAGCGCAGCATCATTCTTGCCAATCGACCAAACGTTTTGTGTCGTTGCGCGGTGGGGGGGGGGCCTCGGATCCGGCCAATATGAGAAGCGATACACTCGATGTATTGCACTACGATATTTCCATCAACATGCGCGCTATGGCTTCGGCACAAATCAATGCCGTTTGCAGGGTTGATTTGGTCAGCTTGATGGACAATGTTGCTTCAATCCATCTCGATTTGAAAGCCTTGCAGGTCGACAGTGTCTATGGCGTTTCCGGAAGTCTGGCGTTTGCGCAAAGTGGTGAGTCGCTCTGGATTCAACCCGAACTTCCATTACAAGCAGGCGATACGCTCCAGGTTTGGGTGGCCTACCATGGTCAGCCGGCACAAGACGCATCGTGGGGCGGCTTTTACTTCTCTTCCGGCTACGCCTACAATTTGGGTGTCGGCTTCGACGCCGTTCCACACAATTTTGGTAGAGTCTGGTTTCCGTGCTTCGACAACTTCGTGGAAAGAAGCACCTACGCTTTTCATGTGTTGACGACAGGAATCAAGTCGGCCTACTGCAGTGGCATTCGGGAAGGTGTGGAGGTGATTGGTCAGGATTCACTGCTTACGCATTGGCGGTTGGAGGAAACTATACCGACTTATTTGGCTGGCATCGCTGTGGCTTCTTATGCGCATGCCGAATTGAGCTATACAAGTATCGATGGAAATCAAATTCCGATGTGGTTGATTGCTACCCCGGCTGATACCACCAACATGAAAAACAGTTTCACGCATCTCGATGAGGCCATGGCATCGTTCGAGAATCGATTCGGGCCATATCGCTGGTCGAAGGTCGGTTTCAGCGCGGTGCCTTTCAATGCAGGTGCGATGGAACACGCTACCAACATTGCATACCCGCGTTCGACGCTCGATGGCACGACTGCCTATGAAACGCTCATGGCGCATGAACTTTCGCATCATTGGTGGGGCGATTTGGTGACGTGTGAAACGGCGGGCGATATGTGGCTCAACGAAGGATGGGCTAGTTTCTGCGAAATGGTTTTTACCGAAGCTCTTTATGGAAGCCAAGCCTACACCGAAGCAGTGCGAGAAAACCACAAGGATGTATTGCTCAATGCCCATCGCAACGACGGCGGGCGATATGCCGTGTCGGGCGTGCCTCTCAATATCACCTACGGCGACCATGTCTATAATAAAGGGGCTGATATCGCCCGCACGTTGCGCAGCTATATGGGCGATGCAGATTTCTTCGAAGCTTGCAGGGCATGGATGAACGAACGCGCATTCATGCATGCGAGCAGTGCAGATATGCGCGACTTCTTTCAGAATTATACTGAAGCGAACCTGACTTATTTCTTCGATCAGTGGGTGTTTGCACCGGGGTTTCCTGAGTTTCGGATTCATTCGTTTACCAACGCAGGTGCTGATCTGGGGGAAGTGCACATCAAGCAATTCAGCCACTACAATGAATTACTGATGCAAGAAGTGCCGTTGGACGTGACATTCTTCGATGCTGAACTCAATCGAGCTACGGTTCAAGTGATAGCAGATGGTCCAAACAGTTTTCAGACGGTGCAATTGCCGAATGGGTTTGAGCCGGTGCATGCCTGCATCGATGCCGCCGATTGGCTGGCTCTCGCTGTGTTGGCGGAAGAGCGCATTATTGACGGTGGTGGCCCGAACGACTGCGATTATGCCGAGATGGATATTGTAGTGTCGGACTTGCCCGAGGGTGATACTGTTTTTGTGCGGGTAGAAAATCATTGGGCGCAGGCCGATGAGTCGCTGGTACAGGGCGATTATTATATTTCGCCCGATCGCTGGTGGAACGTGTTTCGCAGCGGTGATACCGGAACCTTGGCAGCAACCATTCGATACTACGGCGACTCCACTCAGTCGCGGTATTTCGATCCACTGTTTTTTGAATACCTCGAAACGTTCGGATACAATGAAGACAGCATTGTGCTATTGCATCGCACAAATCCAACGCAGCCTTGGAGTTTGTTTTCCGACTACGAGCTAATTACCACACCGGGTATCGATAACTGGCAGGGGCGCATCAAAATTGGTAACCTTCTCAGCGGGCAGTATACCTGGGCTGTGCCCAATTCACCGTTGTTGCACGAGGAGGTGGTTTCCGATGGGATTAAGATCTATACTTCTTCCGGCAAACTGCACGGTTACGGTTTGGATGCTTTAGGCACTGTGGCAATTACGGATAATTCAGGACGCACTGTTTATTCAGCGGATTGCGAGTACCAGTTTACGATTGATACAACATCTTGGGCAAAGGGAATTTACCATATACACATAGGCTCTATGCAGATGAACATACTTTACTCTTTTAAGGTTTACATACCATGAGCGCTTCCCCGATAACTCAAGCGAGCAGCCGACGTGAATGGCTGTTTGTTTTTCTCGCCGGATTTTTTATTACCAATGCAGTTACAGCGGAGCTTATCAGCAACAAGCTCATCGATGTGCCAATCACGTTTTCGTTTTTCGGTTCCGAACTCGGGCCGTTTGTGACAGTGGTGGGAGTGCTTCCATGGCCGCTCGTTTTTATATGCACCGACCTCATCAATGAATTCTATGGCAAAAAGGCCATCCGCAGACTTTCCTGGATTACGGCGGCGCTTATCAGTTATTGTTTTATCATGGTAACCGTGGCGTTGGCTATACCGGCCAATACGGTTGTTTCGCCCAATACAGCCAATGATTTTGAGTTTACCAAAGTGTTCGGTCAGAGTCAGTGGGTCATTGTGGGCAGCGTTTGCGCATTCATGTTTTCGCAACTATTGGATGCAACCTTGTTTGCCTGGATAAAACAGAAAACGGGCAACAAGCACATCTGGCTTCGCAGCACCGGAAGTACGGTAGTGTCGCAGCTCATCGACTCGTACATTGTTATTTACATTGGTTTCATTCTGCCCGGCACGCTGCCTATGTCGGCGTTTTGGGAAATTGCACCCACCAACTATGTGTTGAAGTTAATCATCGCGATACTGCTTACACCGCTTATCTACCTCGGCCATTATACCGTGCGCAGGTATTTGGGTGAGGCACACTCAGAAGCGCACGCCAACGGATAGCAGCGCGCGCACTAGCCGGTCGCTTACCGTTGCGGCATTTACCAAAGCCGGGTCATACAGATAGTAGCTGTTTTTCGCAATCCTGCTCGAAAAGGCCAGATCAGCAAATAGGTGGTCGTCGCGGTAGCCGATGCCTGCTGTCCAAGCCGCTATTGCGGAATGAATGCTGTTCGATTCATCGCTCAGCGGACTCTGTTGTACGTTGTAACCCATACGCGCGTAGTAGCTGCTGTGAATGCGCGCTTCCAAACCTATTCGAAGTTGATTCGTGCGGCGGAATAGCGTGTCGAAGAGAGCGTTTTCAGCCTTGTAGTCGTAGGAGTTTTCGTCGGTTCCATCCATGGTTATTTGACGAAAATCGCTTTGTGTCCAATCCATACTGAACATGCCCAGTTTACCTGCCAGGGCAGAAACACCGAGTGTCCATTGTGAAGGACTTCGCAAGACGTACTCAGCAATTAACTCAGGTGAGCCGGAGTAATAGCTCAATGTGTCAACGCTTGAAGATGCGGAGGTAGTATAATAATCCTGCAGATAGGTAATGGTCTTTGTTTGATAGGCTGCCGATACGCGCACTTTTTCATGCGCGCGATAAATAGCACCCAGTCGTGCCACGAAACCTGTTCCGAAGGTGCTCAAGTCTTCGTCGTATGCCAGAGAATGAAAGCGATTTTCGGCAGGATATTGTTCGGTGTAGCTGCTGAGTTCGCTGAAGTAGATGCCCGTAATGCCGAGGGTTGCGCCCATGTAGAGGTTCGCTCCATATTGCATGGCAAGTCCAAAGGTTGTTTCGTTTTGGCGGCCTTCACGCTCAACACGTTTGCGCTGAGTGGCTTCGCCTTCTGTTGCTGCAAGGTAGGTAGTGCCCGAAAGATCATCGGGGTCGGGGTCGATGCCATAAACGTCGTAGGCTAGCCCTGCACCAAATGGATACGTGTCGTAGAGCCTGTCGGGCGTGGTGCCGGCAGCCTGCCAGGCAAATTGTTGCATGAGCGAGGAGGAGGCTTTTCCTTCAATCGTAAAGTTCTGATAGAAATGGTTGGTTTTGGAATAGGCCAATCCATAGGTGACATTCAGAATGCGCGAAGAGCGTGGTTTACGTGTGGCCACAAACGCGGCATTGCCAATGGACAGGCGCGATCTGAGGTCTTTGTTTTGCTCGTTGTTATAGGCTGTTTCTGTCACATGGCTATCGTGCGAGAGTGCCCCTTCCAGGGTGCTGCGCTTATACATCGCCATTCCACCTGGGTTGGTAAAGAAGCTGCTTATGTCTGCACCAACACTGCTGTAAGCTCCTCCCATGGCCAGGCTGCGTGCGCTCCAACCTGCATCGACAGAAGAATAGCGGAGCGCTTCAACTTCTCCCTGAGCCATCAGGCTTTCACCACAGCCGACGACAATGAGCGCGATTGCCACGAAAGTAAAACTCTTCATGATGCCGTTATTTTCTGCGCGGACTATTGGTAGAACCGCCCGAGGTGCGGGCAGGTGTTGATGGGGTGCCCGAACTGCGCGATGGACTGCTCTCGGTGCGCGGCGCTGTGCGCGGTGTTTCCTTCGAGGGAGTTTCAGAACGATGTCGTGTTGGGGCGGCGGGTTGAGCCGAGGGCTTTTGATCGCGCACAGGCGAATCGGTGCGAGGCATGGTGCTTCTGCCTGCGTCGCGCTTCGGTGGTGATGCATTGAAACGATCGGGCTTCGGGGTTGTTTCGCGTCCGGGCTTTACCACAGGCCTATCGTGGTTGGGCTTCGACGGCGTGTAAGAAGGGCGCGGTGTAACGGGCGAAACAGAGGGACGCCCCGTGTTGGGCCTCACAGAGGGCCGCTCAGT
>CALQJP020000026.1 GCA_943330925.2 Chryseobacterium gleum | reverse complement strand
TTAACAATCGTGTATTGCGTATGATGGAGGATGGGCTGTTGCAAGAAGCAAGGGAACTGCATCCGTTCAAAAACTTACAGGCACTCAACACAGTGGGCTACAAAGAGCTGTTCGACTATTTCGATGGAGTATGTTCGGTTGAGGAGGCCGTTCAAAAAATCCAGCAACACACACGCAATTTCGCAAAACGTCAGCTCACCTGGTGGAGAAGAGACGCTGAGATCACCTGGCATCAAGTACAGTAGGGAAGTCCTCCAATCGGAACATCCCCACCTTCAACCTATTACCTCATACCTAATACCTAATACCTAATACCTATCACCTATTACCTAAAAAGCTGTCATCACCTGGCTTATAAACCGAGGTATTGAATTGGGTACCACTACTGCAATGAAAGCAATTCCGAACAAGGCACCCCAGATATGTGCATCGTGAGCGATGTTGGAGCGCACGTTGCGCTTCATGAAATGTTCGAGAAGAAAGAATACGAACACGCCAATGAATGCCGGCATCGGTATAAAGAAGAAGGCAATTTGGTTGAGCGGAAATAAAATCATGTAGGCCATGAGCAATGCACTCACACCACCGCTGGCACCTACGGAATTGTAGCCGTAGTTGTCGCTATGCTTGCGGATGGAAGGAAGGGTTGCAGCTGCACCGCCCAATGCGTAGAGCGCAACAAACAAAAGTCCACCGGTAACATTGCCCCAGTTTAGCGTGAAGATGCTCTCCAGCACGCGTCCGAAGGAGTAAAAAACGAACATGTTCAGGGCGAGGTGAATGCCGTCTGCGTGCACAAGCATGTGCGAAAACACACGATAGTATTGCTTCTGGTGCTTCACCCGATACGGGCTATGCAGCAGTTTTTCGAATAAAGCTGATTGTTCAAATGCACGCCACGATACCAGTATGGTGGCTGCGAGTATAATAAACGTGAGTGGAGTAGATGCCATAGTGTGATTTTTTTTTAACTGGAGTGATCAGCTACAATCAGCCATTTCCCGTTGAGGTTTTTCCATAGAAGGCTATAATGTCCTGAAAGCGTATCGGTCGCACGAAATAACTCCCACTTGCCAATAACATAAGCAGAGGAGTCGCCTGTAAGTTCCATCTTAAGATTCGTAAATTGAAGTTTACCCATTGCTTCTGAGCCGGGGTAACTTTTCTGGTAGTTCTCAAGCGTTGCTTGCCAGCCATAAGTTATACCGCGTTTGCCTATGAAGCGCAAGGAGTCGCTTGCCCAGTAACCGTCCATGAAGCCTTCAATGTCGCCACGATTCCAAGCATCCTCCTGCTCGTCCATTACATGTTGAATGCTACTGATGGCCGTTTGGTTATGCTGTTTGGAGTTGCATGCGGCTAATACAATGACAAGGGCAATGGGTAAGAGTCGTTTCATACTGAATGTTATGTGCGGCCTAAATGTACGAGTTCGGCAGTTGCCCAATCGGATAGCGCTTTCTGGAGCTCTTCCGAACGGTTCATGCTCAGGTTAAAGTCTATCATACAATCAGCTTCTGTTGACATGCTGTTCTTTTCCATGTCCAAATCCTTGAGCACTTTCATTACGGCAGGCATATCGGTATAACCGAAACTTAGCCGGTATCGATCCATGACGGGGCGCACTTCGATGGTCGCCTCTTCAATACAAAGCTTTGCAGTTGTCTTATACGCATCGATAAGCCCGCCGGTGCCTAGCTTGGTTCCGCCGTAATAGCGGACCACAGCTATGAGAATATTGGTGAGCTCGGCCGACTGTATTTGTCCGAAGATGGGCTTGCCTGCTGTGCCCGAGGGTTCGCCATCATCGTTGATGCGGTATTTACTATAGTCCCAACCCAGTCTCCAGGCATAGCACACGTGCGTGGCGTTGTGATGTTCCTTCCACAATGCATCGATGTGGGCCTTCACTTCATCTTCGCTGCGAACCGGAAAGGAAAAACCAAGATGTCGGCTTCCCAAGACTCTGTATTGAGAGGTCGTAGGAGCGGTGATGGTGCGGTAGGTCGACAATTACGAGATGGGATTCATCATAACACTGAAAACCGTGATGCTGTTGGGATCGCGGTCAAAGTACAATTTGTCGAGCGCACCCAAAATGTTCTTCGCGCGGAAGTATGAGGTATGGAGTATGTTTTCACCTTTAAGATTCCACTGAATCGTAAAGCTGCTATCAGCTTCCTTGTAGCTCTTTACGTATTCGAGCATAACCTTGAGCGCCTCGGTGCGTGTTTCGCCAGTGCATGAGTGGAAGAGGAAACTCTGATTGTGCATGGGGTTGATGGTGATAAGGCGCAACAAAATACCGCCCGAAGCCTCTTCAAACTGGAATACTAAGCTATTCTGACCCAACCCGATGTACTTCCCGATTTCGCCCTGCAACTGGGCTTGCTCAATGTTTTTGTCTACAGTCATGCGACAAATGTAATGGCGAATAGCTCAAACAAGACAAGCCCCTAAGCCCACACCTAATACCTCTTAACTACTACCTAATCACTCATCCGCCAAATCTCACCCACCTGTCTGACAATCGTCATGAACCGACTTTATGAACGCTCTCATGTTAGCAGCACCAAAACCACTAAAACCATTTACCGATGAAACACATGATACTCGAACTCGAGAACCTCGACTGCGAGGGTTGCGCCAACAGCATACGACGTGTTTTGCTCCGACAACCGGGAGTGCTCTCGTTGCATGTAGAAGTTAAGACCGCCAAGGTGAACCTCTCTTGTGAAGACGACCTGGATAGGTCGCATGTGATTAGTGCGCTGGAAAATTTGGGATATCCACCCTTGGGGCGTAATTCAATGCTGAGCATGGCAAGAGCCAAACTAAGCTGCGAGTTGGGTAAAATCAGGTACAAGACATACTATCGTCCAATGATGAGTTGAATTGACGTTTGAGTTAAGGTTAGTTATATATGTTGAACATGCCATCGAACGCATCTGCTCGGGTAAGCATCGTGGTGAGTTAGCGAAATCCGACGGATAAAAAATCAATGGCAAAAGAAAAAGGCGGGTGTTACCCGCCTTTTTTTATTTCACAAATCACCGTTACCGATGAAATTACTTCGTCGCCTCGGCTACAAAACGCTTCTTCTCCTGAATGCGGCTTGCTTTACCGGTGAGGCTGCGCAAGTAGAAGATACGTGCACGACGCACCTTACCACGCTTGGTTACAACCACACTCTCAATAAAGGGTGATGATACAGGGAAGATACGCTCTACACCTACACCGCCACTGATCTTACGAACAGTAAACGTAGCAGTTGCTGCTGAACCTTTGCGCTGAATAACAACGCCGGCAAACTCCTGGATACGCTCCTTGTTTCCTTCAACGATTTTGTAGCTTACAGTGATTGTATCACCTGCAGCAAATGCCGGTATTTCTTTAACCGGGTTGAGCTTTTTCTCGAGTTCTTTAATACGGTTCATGATGCGTTTCTTTAAAAATGAATCCCTAAAAGGGGGCGCAATATTACGACATTTCTCTGATGAATGAGCGTCCAATGAAAAAAAAAAGTGGCTTTTTTTAATCCGTCGGTCTTTTATGCTTCCACCGTTTGTGCGACCATAGCCAGTAACGGGGTTCCTGGCGTATATCAGCCTCCAGCATACGGCTCAATTGCTCCGTGAGTTTGCCCTGCTCATAACTACAGGCGTCGGTGGTAACCAGTTCGTAGTCAATAGCGTACTTTCCTCTTGAAATTTTGCGCAAGTGACCGAATACAACCGCCAGGTTAAATTCTTTTGCATACTTCTCAGCCCCGAATAAACAGGCAGTTTCTTGGCCTAAGAACTCAATCCAATGCGCTTTCCTCGGATTCGATGGCGACTGGTCGATGGCAAAAACAGAAAAAAAGAGATCTTGCTGATGACCGCGAAGCCATTCATCGGTTTCTTTCGTTGAAACCAACTCCAGTCCGAATTTGCCTCTGGTTGTGCGCATCTTCTCGTCGAAATACGGGTTCGACAGGCGTTTATAGATGGCCATGAGCCTGTGCTTAAAGTGGGGAGGTGCCGAAAGGGCCCACATTTCCCAATTGCCATAATGCCCCCCGGCCAGAATTGCACTCCTTCCTTCGGCGTGGAGCTTATCCAGTACTTCAGTGTTCCTGTGCTCGAAACGTGCTGCCAAATCGCCTTTGTCGGCACTGAAATTCTTCAAACTCTCGAGTACTAAATCACAGAAATGACGGTAAAAGGCCTTCTCAATAGAGCGTATCTCTGCATCTGACTTTTCCGGAAATGAACGCGTTAAGTTGCCGCGCACCACCTTCTTCCGATATCCAATGAGATGATAAAATACCAGATAAAAGAAATCCGAAAGCATATACAGTGCTCGATAGGGAAGTAAACTGATGGGTTTTATGACCAGTATGTACAAAGCAGCCGACATCATGCTCCCACCTCCAGCTTCAACCCGTCGTATGCGAGATACATGCCCTCGGGCAATTCTTTTTGAACGTCTTCATGCAGCCCTAGCTGATGACTGATATGTGTAAACCACGTTTCACGCGCTCCTATTCGCTGAGCAACTTCGATGGCCTCTTCCAATGTAAAGTGAGAAGGATGTTTCTCCCTTCTCAACGCATTAAGGACAACTACATCCAGTCCATTCAACTTTTCATATTCTTCCTCAGGTATCACATTGGCGTCTGTGATATAAGCGAAGTTGCCAATTCGAAAGCCAAACACGGGCAAACGAAGGTGATACACCTGTATGGGTTGAAATTCCACCGACCCAATTTCAAATGGCCTATCGTCAATGATGTTCAAATCAATTTCAGGTACACCGGGATATTTTTTATCCGAAAATGCATAGGCAAACTCGCGTTTCAATGCATCGGCCACTTGCTCCGTGCAATACACTTGAGCCCTCCAGTTGTTGATGAAGTTGAAGGCACGCACATCGTCTAACCCAGCAATGTGGTCTTTATGCTCGTGTGTAAATACAATGGCTTCGATAGAGCTGACGCCTTCCCGAAGCATCTGCTGGCGAAAATCAGGTCCTGTATCTATTATGAAGTTCTTATTGTCGATGTTGAGCATTACCGAGCTTCTCAGGCGTGCATCGCGGCCATCGGAGGAGGTACACACTTCGCATGTGCATGCAATGAGCGGAACGCCTTGCGAAGTACCTGTGCCGAGAAAGGTGATGATCATGTGCGCGAAATTACTACAGCCCATGCATTGAGAGCGCATATCTCCTTCGTTAAGTTTCTGAACGATTCCTCCTTTCAAACGCTTACTTCAACTAAATTTGCCCGTATTCGAAAACGTACCAGTGGAACTAGAGCACGTCATACTATCAGCAAGTCAAAAGGCACTTCGCGTAAATCTTAATCCGGAGATCTATGGCACGTTTGCAGAAATCGGAGCCGGACAAGAAGTGGTGCGCCATTTCTTTCGAGCAGGCGGCGCGAGTGGCACCATTGCCAAGGCGATGAGTGCATACGATAAGGATTTTAGTGATGCCATTTACGGTAAGGAAGAGAAGGGGAGATACGTGTGCAAACCGCGCCTTATCAATATGCTCAACCACGAGTATCGACTTATGGAAGAGCGCCTGAAGCGAAGCGAACATTCCGCCAAGAAGTTTTTCTCTTTTGCCGATACTGTAGCAACCATCAATTATCAAAAAACCATTCAAGGTCACGGCTGGATGGGGTTGAAGTTTCAAACAGCTCCCGACAAGGCTCCCAATATGGTTATTCTGCACATGCGCCTCCACGAAATGGATGCCTTGGCACAGCAGGCTTCTGTGGGTTTGCTTGGAGTGAATTTGCTTTACGGTTGTTACTTTTTTTACGCCAAACCAAAAGAACTCATCCTTTCGCTTTACGATAACCTCAATCGCGATCAGATTGAAATTGATATGGTGGAAATGAGCGGCCCCGATTTCGACCACGTCGACAATCGTCTGCTGTCGCTGCACCTGGTTAAAAATGGAATGACCGATGCGGTTATTTTCTCACCCGATGGCAGGAACATTCAGGCCGCGGATATCTTATACAAGAAAAACATTCTGGCCCTGCGTGGCAGCTTCCGACCGGTAACCAAGGTCAATATAGACATGATCATGAAGGGCTTTAAGCTCTTTGAAAAGGAATACAAGGTTGACCACAACAACGTGCAGGTATTGTTCGAGATCACACTCAATAACTTGCGTGCAGAAGGTGATATCGATGAGCAGGACTTTCTCGACAGAGCTGAGATCCTTTGTTCTCTCGGACAAACGGTTCTGATTTCAAACTATTCCAAATACTTCAAGCTGGTGGAGTTTTTCTCCAAGCATACCAGCCGCCGCATGGGTATCATAGTCGGTACGAATATGATTATGGAGTTGTTCAATGAAAAATACTACCGCGATTTGAACGGTGGTATTCTGGAGGCCTTCGGTATTCTTTTCAGCCGCGATTTGAAAATATATGTGTATCCGTTTAAAGATGCCAAAACAGGGAAGCTACTTACTACTAAGAATTGCCCTGTACACCCGCGATTGAGACCTCTATACGACTATCTGATTTACAACAAACGATTGGTCGACATTGCGGATTACAATCCGGACGTTTTGGATATTTACTCGAAGGATGCCCTCGATATGATTCACAACGGATATGATGGTTGGGAAGAATTGGTGCCTACCTATGTCGACACCATCATTAAAGACAACAGACTGTTTGGATTTAGCCCCGACACACCCAAAAATCCGAACTACCAGCCACCCATTATACAAAACGAGCAGCGATTGAATCCCAATTAGACTGAACTCTTTCCGCATTATGCGGTTTATACATGCCTTCTACATTGCAACTACACCACGAAATACATCGCTGTTCCAATCCTGCTGCATCCTGGGTGCTTATGGTGCATGGGGCAGGAGGAAGCACACGCACTTGGCGCAAACAGGTAGAGGCATTCAGCAAGGATTATCATTTGTTACTGGTCGACTTGCCGGGTCACGCCGGTTCAGCATCGAAAACGGCAAGCCAACCCAAGTACGACTTTGAATGGATTTCCAAGCGCATTTGGGATGTGGTTGACTGTTATACTCAGCAGCCTATACATGTGGTTGCTGTTTCTCTGGGGAGCATCATTGCCATGCAGATGTATGAGCAGCGACCAACCGGAGTTGCCAGTTTACTATTCGCAGGTCCGATTGTTTCTCTGAATGTGAAATTGCGATTTCTGGCGCGAACAGGCCTTATGATTGCCAAGATCATTGGATTCCGCAATTTCTACAGCCTGATGGCGAAGATTGTTCTTCCAAGAAAGAACCATAAAAAGTCGAGAGAGATATTTGTGCGTGAATCGAAGTTCCTCAGTATCGAAGAATACCGCAAATGGACTGCTATGTATGGCAGCTACCTCGATCATACGTTGCGCAAATTGTTTAGCTTCGAACCTCAGATACCCGTATTGTTGGTTGTAGGAGGGCAGGACCATTTGTTCTTAAAGCCAAGCGTTCAGTATTCAAGGCGTTTTCAAAATATCACGATCGAAGTAGTTCAACGTTGCGGTCATTTGGTAAGTCTTGAACGATCGGAGGAATTCAACCGACGTTGCCTGGAGTTCCTTCGAACATTTTAGTGACACATTAATTATTGTGTTTTGTCTTGTATTCTCTGGAAAGGAATATATTCGCCCACAACTAAATTAACTTACCACGATGGAAGCAACAACCCAAGTGTCATTAACTGACCGTATATCATCCATGGATGATCTTATCAACGAAGCTCTTAACCATAGAGCCATCAATCATCCTTATTTAATCGCTCTTAAGAACGGCGAGTTCAAAAACATGGACGCTGTTCTAAAAGATTTTGCGCTGCAGTATGGTGCCTACAGCTCATGGTTTCCGCGCTATTTGACGGGTGTGATTTCCAAGTTGGAAAGCCCCGAACACCGCGAGCATTTGCTCGATAACCTCGCTGAGGAAAGCGGTCACTTGCATGATGATGATATCGAAGCAGTCGCTGCCTTGGGTATCAAAGAAGAATGGGTGCAGGGTATTGCTCATCCGAAACTTTTCCGTCGCTTTCAAGATGCGATGGGAATAGACAGAAAAGAACCCATCGGCATTGAAGTTCAAATTTGGCGTGAGCAGTTTTTGAGCCTCATTCAAGATGGTTCGTCTGTTGAAGCCGTTGGCGCCATTGGTCTTGGCACCGAATCGATTGTGAAGTTTGTGTATCGCCATCTCATCGAGGCTATTGAAAAGCACACCAAGCTGTCGATGTTTGATTATGTGTTCTTCCCACTTCACACCGAGGTGGATGATGAGCACGGACTTATTTTGTTGCGTATTGCGGAAGAGCTTGCCGGTGAAGGCGAAGAATCAGCGTTGCAACTGCGCAAGGGAATGCTCAAAGCGCTCAACCTGCGCGCATCGTATTGGGATAACATGTATGACCGCGCCAAAAAGATTGATGCACGCTCGTAAATTTATCCGAGAGATTGAATTTTAATTTGAAGGGATGGCTTGACTTGTTCAAGCCATTCTTTTTTCAGGATGCTGAATACGGCAGTGTCGCGGCGTGTTCCGTTGGGGCGTATTGCATGGCTTCGCAGTGTTCCTTCATGCGTTGCTCCCAACGATAGAATTGAACGTATGCTGCGCTCGTTGAGTGAATCGGCCATGAATTCCACCCGCTCTAGATGCATGCTCTCAAAGGCATGCATCAGCATAAGGTACTTTACATGTGCATTGAGTCCGGTTTGTTTGAAGGCATTGCCCAACCAGCTGTAACCAATTGCCAACCGCCCGTGTTTGCTGTTTATCTTATAGTAGCGTGTGCTACCCGCATACTGTTGAACAGCCTTATCGAATATAATAAACGGGAATGACTGCTGCTCGGATTTGCCGCGAATAGCATTGGCGATGTATGACGCGAGTTGTTCTCGTCCGGAAGCATCTTCCAAACCGTATTGCCAATTTTCGGGTTCGTTTTCCGAGAAGGGAAGCAAATGCTCCAGGTCTTCTGTTCGCAAACTTCGCAAAAGCACTCGTTCGTTTTCCAACTGAAAGTCGTCACTAAAGAAATGTTCTGGCATCCGGCAATTATTAGGATTGGGGCATTTCATTGATCCACGCTCTTACATAGACGCGCGGTTTTTCGCCGTCAACAAATGCTGTTCGGTTGTGGCACAAAAAGCGATTGTTCACGAAAAGCATTTCGCCGCGGTCCATACGAAAACACATGGCGTTTTCCGGTTGTGCGAAATAAGAGTCGATAGCATCCAACGTTTCTTTTAATCCATCGGGTGCAGGCTCATTTAATTTTTCCAATGCTGATTCAATCCAGTAACGCATATAGCGAAATACAACGCCTCCCTGCTCATCGATTTGAAAGAGCGGAATATCGTTGGCTCGAATGGCCTCTGTGTTCTGAACGGTTCCCGGAGTGATCACATCACGACACAGCGGAAGGTGAAGAAGTTTTTCTCGCTCAGGATTACGTTCCTTCAAATGATTCAGCAAGTTGGCTGCATTCGTTATGAGTGATTCACCTCCCTGAATAGCGGGCTGCAAACACAAAAGACCTATGATATCGGGGAAGTAATGCTTGGCAGTGCTGTCGGTATGATAGCCCGTTTCTGCCTTCGTCTTTGAAACTGGAATGGCTTCTTTGGTATAGTCGAGCCCTCGGTCTTGGACATCGAAAAAGTAGGTGTATCGGTTGTTGAGGTATCCGAGCGACCTCGACAGCATCGCATAAAGAACACGCAATTCTCTGTCGCTATAGGCCGATTCTACCCGAAGCCGCAAGGCGCCGGGTGAACGGTGGATATACCCCAGCCAGACGTTTGTTTGCTCGCCCAACAGCGCACAAGTACTGGCAGAATAGGTATTGGGCGCATTCAACCAATCAACGGTTTCGCTCAAATCACTCAACAATTGATCTGTCCAATTGCGCGGAAGTTCTACTGTAATGTCGTGGGCTGTCGGAAGTACATTCCACACCTGATGCGATGCGATTTTAGCTGTCATTTCTTTACTTTGAAAGCTACATGGAGAGGAAGGTCGATTAGCGGAGTGAAAAAATCGGGATCTAACTTGACATGCTCATCATTGATGTGTAACTCATACACCTCAGGCATGGATTGGAAACCCGCAGTTCGCATGGCCGTGAAATAGTCTTCAAATGTTTTATGCACGCATTGAACGCCGACCGATATTCCGTCGCGGCGCCAAATCTCACCTGGAAACAGGATGTTTCTTCCACTGAAATAGCCACCTCGCTTTTCGAAATAGAATGGGTATTTATCCTGCTTTAAAAAGGCTAACGATGGATGAGGTACAGAGAATATGAAATGCCCTCCTGGCTTAAGTTGATTATATACTTTCTTCATCACCTCAGCCGTATCAGGTGCATTGAGGTAATTGAACAGAAACATGGCTAGCACAGTATCCACCTGGAACTCCCCATCGTGTAAGTCCCGAATGTCACGGGCTTCATACGAAGCATTCGATATGGCTTGAGCCTTCTTTTCGGCCTCTGCCTTTTCAATCATCGCCTCGCTGATGTCGATTCCGTGAATACTGTCAGCTCCTCGTTTCAAGAGTTCACGACCCACATAGCCTTCGCCACAACCAATATCGAGCAACGTTTGTCCTGTTAAAGGTTCGCACAGACCCATTACAAATGGCCGCGCAGAATAATCGGAAAGTAGCACGGGGCCGGTGCGTTGCCATTGAGACGCTTGACCGTCATAAAGTGCTTTTACATCTTGTTCACTGTTCATGTTGACAATAATACGCCCTTTATCCAATCACGATTCTTCATTGTCTCATTTTACCTCCTTGATTATATTGGCGCTATGAAATTTTTGGTTGCCTTATTATTTGTACTGTATTCGCTCGATGCCAGTTCACAAATTGATACATTGTTTTGGTTTGTGGCTCCGGAAGCTACCAGCGGACACGGCGATGCTCCGGTGACTTTTCGGATGGCAGCATTTAATGACGCAGCGCAGGTCGTTATTGATCAGCCTGCCAATCCGGGGTTTACTCCCTTGGTCACTAACATTGCTCCCAACTCAGCGGTATCCGTTGATGTAACAGCGTTTCTCAACTTGCTGGAAAATCAACCGGCCGACCAAGTGCTCAACAAAGGGATTCGTATCCGATCCAATGCGTTCATAACGGCTTATTATGAAATCATCACTTCTTGCCAATGCAACCCGGAAATATTTGCACTGAAAGGAAAAAACGCATTAGGCACCGAATTCTACACTCCCTTTCAAACCACCTGGAGCAACGGCAGTTATTTCCCGGTTCCTTACGCTGCGGCGGATATTGTTGCAACGGAAGACAATACGATTGTGACTATTACACCATCAACTGCCGTTATTGGCCATGCAGCAGGAGTTCCCTATGAAATAACACTCAATCGAGGGCAAACCTATTCCATGGCCGCTCAATTCACTGCGGGTCCCGACCATCCCACGGGTTCTTTCATTACTTCGAACAAACCAATTGCGGTAACAATTAAGGACGATTCTGTGGCCAACGGTGGGTGCCTCGACATCATGGGCGACCAGCTTATTCCAACAGACCTCATTGGCACGGAATACATCGTGATGAAAGGATTTTTGTCGCTCGGTGCAGGGGAAGCCATCTATGTGCTGGCTACTCAAGACAATACCGACATTTTTATAGACGGTTCGGCCACACCGGCCGGTACCATCAATACAGGCGAACAATGGTCCTATCTAATCAACAACAATACAACCTACGTTACAACCACTCAACCTGCCTATATACTGCATGCCACGGGTGAGGGATGTGAACTAGCTGAGGCTGTGTTGCCGCCCATCGAATGTACGGGTTCCAGAAAAGTGTACTTCGTGCGCAGTGTCGATGGCGCTTTTGGGGTAAACATCATGACCCGCACGGAGAACATCGCGAATTTCACACTGAACGGCAATACAGCCCTTATTCCTGCATCCTCATTCAACCCGGTGGCGGGGTCGGCAGGCGAATGGATGAGCACGCAGATCTTATTCAGCACCATCGATATTCCTTCGGAGGAGTTCACAGTGGTTGAAAATTCTACCGGGTTGTTTCATTTGGGTACTATCAACGGAGGCGGAGGAGGATGTCGATACGGTTATTTCTCTGACTTCGGACAAGCAAACCCGCTGGAAATTGCTGCGAGTTTTTGCGAGGGCGATACAATCACCATTGAACCCAACGACGATTACCTGAGCTACTCCTGGAGCACAGGAGCGACCACAGAATCAATTCAAGTAGCCGAGCCCGGAGAATACAGTCTTGTAGTAGAAACCTCGCCCAATTGTGTCGATAGCGATACGATACAGGTGGAAATGTTTTTGAATCCGTTGATCAATTTGGCACTTTTCGATACGTTGGTTTGCGATGACCTCAATCCAATTTCAGTGTCTGCTCCTGCAGGATTTAACACCTATTCGTGGGTGGATGCGGATGGCGACATCATCGGCGATGGACAAACCATCGAATTGACGGAGGGACGTTACAACGTGCTTGTCTTGGATACCAACGGTTGTTTTTGGCCAAGTGTGGCCCCTGTAATTGTTGATTTCGAAGAGTGTGATCTTGTTATTCCGAATATCATAACTCCTGATGGTCCTCCCGGAGCGAGCATCAGCCAGTCGAACGACAACAACGCCTTCTTTGTGAAGTCGCTTCGCCTGTATCCCGATTCCAAGCTTACGATATACAACCGCTGGGGAACCGTGGTCTATCATTCCGACAATTACCGCAACGACTGGGTGCCGCGCGACCTGCAAGATGGCACCTACTATTACGTGCTCCAATTGCGACAACCGAATGGCACCTTTCAGCGCTATGCCGGGGACTTAACTGTGTTGATGGGGGAGTGAGGTTGCGGCGCGTATGAGTTAAAAAGAAACAATGAAAAGCGTAGCTCAGGTTGCGAATTAAAAAAGGCCCAAGTTGAGTTTTCAACTTGGGCCTTTTTATTCGCCACTAGTCATTCGTCACTAGTCATTACTTACTCACTCTCCACCGCCATTCTCTTCAACGCCAATTCCTTTGCGAAGTCCACAAATACCTTGTAAGCCTGAGTGAACGAGAAACGGTCTTCGAAGTTCTTGGTGACAATGTTACGACGGTGCATACCGTTGATGATCGTGCGGCGCGCATCGGGTTCGCGCAGCGATTTATTCGACTCAATGAGGTCGATAAATGAAGAGTTGTCGAAGTAACGATCAACCTCTTCAAACGTGAATTCGTTGAAGTCGAGCGCTTCCATAAAATTGCGCCCGTCACGGTCCAGTTCGTAGCAAAGTATAGCAATGAAAATGCTCACGTCGCGCGAGAAATTCTCTTGTGTATCCTTACTCAACAAAAATGCATACTCGGTCTTCAGGTTAAGGTCGAGGTCAAATGAGATCTTGAAAAACTCAGTGTAGAATGCGTCGTTTTCTTTGAGTGAGTTGAAATGAGCTTCATTGCTGAGAATGAATTTTCCGCCCATTAATTCTTCTACTATTTGGCGATGATTGCTTGGATATACCATGGTTGTTAATTGCTTGGGGTTGAGTTAGGTTGGTTGAACTAGATTTTCAATGCGGGTTCTATCTTAATCTTCGGCAAGGAAATCGTTGAAGTAGTTGTGGTTAGCGTTACGCGCTCGGCTTTCTTCGGGAATTCTATCTGCAGGTCACCGTCAAACAACAAACCGCACAGCGCAAAGAACTTATCGGTCTCAATGTCTTGGAAGTCTTTCTCCAATTCCTTGTAGCACCATGAAAAGAAATCATTCACAGGCAAACTCTTGGTCAAATTGCTCTTGAACAATTCACGATCGAAAATCCACTTGTCAAAGTCGACCACGCCGTCTTCGAGTGTAACATACTCGTTGACCGAAAACTGCTCGAAAAACTCACGAACCTTGTAGAGCATGTCCTTCGCATACACCATCGTGCGACTGCCCTTGAGCAGGGGAGGTGTGTCCATTCTGTATGGGTTTCGCAAGAACTCGATCCAGCCGGTGAGAATGAGCGACTCTGTGCGAATGCGCTCCAGCAAAGGCAACAACTCATTCACCAATACCTTCGACTGACGAAGCAAGTCGGTATTGGTTTGGATGAGCTGCGCATACAGTTTTTCAAACTCCATGCGGATAGTCTCGTCCTGAAAATCGAGACGGCGACGGTTGGCATATTCACTCACGTCGAGCACCGTGCTCGTTACCGATTCAGAGTGCTTCACGTCGAGAATGCGGTTCAACGGCAAAATATAATATTCGATCCAGAAGGAGGCCTTCTGAACCTTCTCGCGATACTCAATGCGATCGATGTTCGATTTCAACTCGCGTGTTTCGGCGAGCAAACGGAAGGTGTTACGTTCTACCAGATCTACAAACTCCCGCACCTGATGGGAGAGGTTCTTGATGCGCTCCTGAAGAATATCGCGGTCCTGGTTTTCGTACTTGCGAATTTTTAAGAATAACTCAGAGATACTGGTCTTGTATTTCTCAATTGTCTCAGGAAGCAATGGTTTGAACTCAAACATCAGGAATTCCATCAGTTTGAAATACACGTCGCGCATCTCGTAGTCACTACCCAGGCTGCGTATCACACGGTATTCGCGAAGGCGAATGTTCATCGTGTGCCCATGCTTTTGAATGAGCATGTCGTACACTTCCTTGGTGATGAGTCCATCGGCAATTTGATACGAGAACAAGTCCTTTACCACATCGAAGTTGGCATTAAGGAAGCTCAGTATGGTCCGTGGTTCTGCTTTTATCATAGCTGTCAGGTTTTTGCGAAAGGTTAAGCTTCTTCTAGCTCTTCTTCAAGCAAGTGGTATTTCAGTTTTACTTCACTCAGTTCGTTGAAGTGCCCCGGCACTGTTACCGGTTCTTCGTTGATGGGTGTATGTTCTTGTGTCATCGTGTTGTTGTTATAAGAGGGGCGCCCTTAGCGTCTCTCTGTGTCGTTGGACGCACTGCTGTGCGTCCTTACTTGGCTTCTCTCAGAGGGTGGCATCTGCGTCTCTCTGTGTCGTTGGACGCACTGCTGTGCGTCCCTACCTGTCTTTTGTCACAGGTCGACGTGGGCGTCTATCTGTGTCGTTGGACGCAC
>CALQJP020000025.1 GCA_943330925.2 Chryseobacterium gleum | reverse complement strand
GTGGCCATTCTTCGAAATTGCCCCGTCACCGTGACCAGCTTCGCCGTGGCAATGGGTACACATGTAGGTGTAAATTTCTTTACCGCGCAATACATTCTTTTTAGTGGCCTTGATAGGGCTATGAATTTCCATCGCTGAGCGCTCATACTCCTCCGGAGTGTTGTTCAACGCGTACGGCATAACGAAAGCCATCATTTCAGGCTTAACGTATGGGATTGTATTCGGTGCAGGCACGCGCGACTGAACAGATACCAATCCGGCGGCATCTTTCATGTCTTGCGTCCAGTCCATGGTTTTGTTGGTACCATAGTCTACATAGGCCTCCAAAGCGGGTGAGCGATACATGTCGGGCATGTATTCAACACCGGGCGAGTTGGGGTCTTGTTTGCACGAAGAGAGTGCAAAAACAGCCACGCAGGCAATGCCAAAAAAGGTGGTGGTGCGCTTCATCTCAATAGTCCTTTATGCTAAGTTCAAATACATCTGTTGCACGAATCTTTGCTTCAAGATCCTGTGCTGAAACATGGTTATCTTCTGTGGTGATTTCCATCACAAACTTGTCGTCTGTTGTGCGAGGATCAGGGTTGTCAGCCGGCATGCCCGGCAATGTGCCGTTGCGCAGCAAGTAGGTCAACACCATGCCGTGAGCACCGCAGAATACAGAAAACTCAAACATTACCGGCACGAATGCAGGCGCGTTCTCGATCCATGTAAAGTTTGGCTTACCTCCAATGTTCCAATCCCAGTCGCTCACCATGAAATACCAGGTGCCCAAAATGGAAAGCGCTGTACCTGTGCAGGCATACATGAAGGATGCGATAGCCAGGCGCGTGCGCTTTACTCCAATGATTGGATCCAAACCGTGAACAGGGAAAGGAGAAAATACTTCCTTCACTCGAATGCCTTGTGCAACGAGGGCACGAGCAGCGTCCAGCAACTTCTGGTCGTCGTCGTACATCACGTGAAATACTTTATTTGCCATAGTGCTTAAAGCGTTGTTGCTTAGTGTTTGTTGTCGTTTTTATAGCTCTCACCCGTTGCCTTCAAAATCGTCTTCAATTCGTTGAGTGCAAGTACAGGGAAGTAACGAGCAAACAACAAGAACAGCGTGAAGAAGATACCGATGGTTCCGATGAACATACCGATATCAATGAAACTCGCCTTGAACTCACCCCATGCAGCAGGCAAGTAGTCGCGGTGGATAGAGGTAACGATGATTACGAATCGCTCGAACCACATACCGATGTTTACGATAATCGACATCACGAATGTGAACACCAGGTTGGTGCGGAGTTTCTTGAACCAGAACAGCTGCGGTGAAATAACGTTGCACGTCATCATACACCAGTACGACCAAGCCAAAGGACCGGAGAAACGGTTGATGAATGCATAGCTCTCATATTGTACTCCACTGTAGTCAGAGATGAACAACTCAGTCAAGTAAGCCACACCTACAATAGAACCTGTAACAATGATTACGATGTTCATGTACTCGATGTGCTTCAAGTGAATGTAAGCCTCGAGCTTCATGGTTTTACGCATGATGAGCAACAAGGTCTGCACCATTGCGAAGCCCGAGAAAATCGCACCCGATACGAAGTAAGGAGGGAAGATGGTAGTGTGCCATCCCGGAACGATTGAGGTAGCAAAGTCCATCGATACAATGGAGTGAACCGAGAATACGAGTGGTGTAGCGATACCGGCCAACACGAGTGAAATTTCTTCGAAACGTGTCCAGTGCTTTGCACGACCCGACCAACCGAAACTCAAAATGCTGTAAAACTTCTTCATCCATGGCTTGCTCACTCGGTCGCGGATAGTCGCAAAGTCAGGAATAAGACCGATGTACCAGAACACAAGTGAAACCGAGAAGTAAGTCGAGATTGCGAATACGTCCCACATCAACGCTGAGTTGAAGTTGGGCCAAAGTGAACCAAATTGGTTTGGCAGCGGAAGCGTCCAATATGCCAACCAAACACGACCCATGTGGAAAACAGGGAACAGAGCCGCCATGATTACCGCAAAAATGGTCATTGCCTCAGCAGAGCGGTTAATTGCCATGCGCCAGCGTTGACGGAAGAGCAATAGCACGGCTGAAATCAAAGTTCCAGCGTGACCAATACCTACCCACCATACGAAATTGGTGATATCCCATGCCCAACCCACGGTTTTGTTAAGACCCCATGAGCCAATACCTACGCCCACCAAATAACTGATGCAGCCTATTCCGTAAAGGGCCACGATTACTGCAATGGTAAAAGCAATTTTCCATTGCTTAGGCGCCGGACCTTCAATTGGAGAAACGATATCGCTTGTGATATCATGGTAGGTCTTATGACCCAGGATCAGCGGCTTTCTTATGTTGGATTCTTTGAACATCTCGGTTGGTTTCTTAAAGGTTTAAGCTTCGTTTGCTTCGATGTTGCGCACTTTGGTCATGTAATAAATATTCGGCTGAATACCAATCTCCTCGAGCGCGTGGTATGAACGCACGTTGCCTGCGCGCTTCGCATTCTTCGATGTAGAGTCGTTCAAGTCACCAAATACAATTGCATTGGTTGGGCAAGCCTCAGAGCAAGCCGTCTGTACCATGCCATCGAGCACTGTAGTGCCGTTGCGCTTCGCTTCGGTCTTACCGGCTTGAATACGCTGCTGGCACATGCTGCATTTTTCCATTACCCCGCGTGTACGTACTGTAACATCCGGGTTCAACACCATGCGGAGCGTGTCGTCTTGAGCAGGATTCACCATGGCGAACTTATCGTTCGTTACATAGTTGAACCAGTTAAAGCGACGAACCTTGTATGGGCAGTTGTTTGCGCAGTAACGAGTACCGATGCAACGGTTGTAAGCCATGTTGTTCAAGCCTTCATTGCTGTGAACTGTGGCAGCCACCGGACACACTGTTTCGCAAGGAGCGTGGTTACAGTGCTGACACATCATCGGCATGTGAACCGTGCGAGGGTTTTCCTCCGGGCTTTCCATTTCGCGGTAAGCTCCGATGGTTCCTTTACCGGTCGCTTCCTTCGTGTTGGCAAGCGTATCTGCAATATCAATTGTCTGATGTTCTGAAGAGAAATAGCGGTCGATACGCATCCAATGCATATCGCGGTGACGCAACACCTCGTCTTTACCTACTACCGGAACGTTATTCTCGGTGTGGCAAGCAGTGATACAAGCACCACAACCCAAGCAAGAGCTAAGGTCGATGGTCATACCCCAACGGTGACCAACCCCTTCTACCGGGTGGTCGCGCCACAAATCAACTTCACGTATTCCTTGACGGTCATTCACGTCGATCGCACCGTCCTTGTTCACGTCTTCGTGGATAGGCAATGTAACTGCAAGATTGTAAGAAGCCTCACCGCGCTTAGCGTCCTTTTCAGCAAGGTAGGTTGCTATTACGGTTTCCTTGATTACAGAGTCACGACCCATAACGGTAGCGTGCATCTGTGTTGTGGCAATCGAATAAGTACCTGGAGCTGAAGCAATCGTTACATCACTGCTTGAATATGCCGCGTGTCCCGCATTCAACGCAACCATTGGATACGCATTGCCACCGATGGCCTGACGCTTATCGCCTTCCATCAAATGAACACCTGCCTTTCCGGTTTGGTATGCAGCCTTTCCAATCTCTTCATTTCCTGCACCACGTCCGTATCCAAGTGCAATACCGATGGTCTTGCGCTTCTGGCCGGGAACGGGCATTGCGGGCAACGTCACAGCCTTGCCATTTACACTTACCGTAACAAGTGATGCACAGTCGCACTGACCGATGTACGTTTCCAAGCCCATTTCCTTCATGTCGGCAGGGGCCATGGTTACGTAGTTATCCCAGGTTACTTTGGTTATTGGATCAGGGGTTTCCTGCAACACCGCGTTGTTCGCGTGGTTACCGGCACCCATGGTTACTTTCTGATAGAGTGTTACTTCCCACTCACCGCCTTTTGCCGAAGAAACTGCAGCGAGAGCATCAGCGACGTTCATAGAAGGAGCAGCAGGAGCGGCCACCGCCACAGGAGCAGCCACAGCAGCTGCAGAAGCCGCAGGTGCAGCGTCAACAGGAGCAGCAGGTACAGCAGCTACTACTACAGCACCGGCAAATGTTCCGTTGTGCACAGCAGTATTCCATGCAGCATCAGACTTAATCATAGCTGCGGTGTATGCACCGTTCTGCGTTGCACGCATGTAGTCGTAATAGGCAGAAGCGTTATCGCTCCAGCGCAAAAACGACTCTTGAGCATAACGGCTGTTGTATAATGCATTGATGGTAGGCTGCGCCAAGTCGGTGCGTCCTTTCATCGGGGTATAGTCATTCCATGACTCTAAGTAGTGATGGTCAGGAGCCATGTAAGCACAACGGCTTGCTGTTTCATCAGCAAACAAGTTGAAGCTAACAGACGTCTTTACCTTCTGGAGTCCGCTGTTGAATTTATCGGCGTTCATCCAGCTGTATGAAGGATTCACACCATAAACAATCAACACATCGACACTACCGGTATTCATTTCTTCAACCAACGCAGCCATTCCTTCGTCGCTGCCTTGGAAGAGGTTCAAGGTGTTCTTGGCATCAACGGTAGTACCGTTGTTGTTGAGTGCAGCATTGATAGCTGCAACAATCATTTGAACGTTCGGGTCGTTTGATCCGGCCACTACAAGCGATGCACCTGCATTCGACTTCAGCGACTCAGCCGCAGAAGCAATTGCAGCATCTGCACCTTCTACACCGGCTGCGCTTCCGCCAGTTACAGCAGCATACAGGGCAGCTGCTACAGCACCTTGTTGAGAAGGCTTAATAGCAGTGCGCACGTCGCTGTTAGAACCCGTGAGCGACATATTGCTTTCAAACTGATAATGCTTGCTCATCCACTCGCTCTCAGGCTTGCGGGTTTGAGCGTATTGTGCTGTGAAAGCAGCGGGCATGAGCCAAGTACCGAGGAAGTCGGCAGCGATGCTCACGATCGTTTTTGCTTTGCTAAAATCATAGTTCGGAACTGATCCGCCGTTGGCCTTTGCAAGACCGCTGTAGGAAACAGTATCGTACTGAACGTGCTTCACCTTGCCGGCATACTTCGCGCTGAATTCGTTGATAGCGCGCTGTGTGCTTGGGCTGATGATTGTGTTGGAAACGATGCGAATGCTATTGGCAGAAGCCAAAGCAGCCTTCATTTCTGTATCCAAGGTGTTCCAATCGGTGTCTGCACCGGCCTTCTTTGGCCCCTTTAAACGAGCACCATCATAAAGACCCAACACCGATGCATTCATGCGAGAGTTCAAACCTCCGCCTGCAATGCCATGGTCTTTGTTGCCTTTGATGTGAATAGGGCGACCTTCACGGGTTTTCACCAAGAGGTTGCCATAGTCACTACCGTCGTAATAAGTAGTCGCATAGTAGTTCGCTACGCCGGGAGTAATTTCTTCCGGTTTCACAACATACGGAATCGACTTTACAACCGGAGTTTCGCAGGCCGCAAGTGTCGCGGCTGCCAAACCAAATCCCATGAACTTCAAGAAGTCACGGCGTCCGGTATTCGATTCGTTTAGATTTTCATCGGTCAGAAAATCTTGCACGCTTTGATCACGCTTGAACTCTGAGGTAAGCGCTTCCTGAGCAGCTGCAGTGTTCTGCAACTCATCTAGGCTCGACCAGTATTTCTTAGTTATTCCCATGGAGGTTAATCCGTGTTATTCGATTTAATACTATTAATAGTGGCATTTGCCGCATTCCCAACCGCCCAATTCACGAACAGTTGCTGAACCATCTTCCATAATTTCACGCAGTGTGCGCTGTCCCACTTCTGAAGCTTTGTAGCGCTCGTGCATTTGTTGATAGTAGGCGCTTCCGGCCATGTCCACTTCCTTCTTGTTGTGACACTCGAGGCACCAGCCCATGGTAAACGGACGTCTTTCCAGTTTCACCAGACCAACAACATCCTCTTGCGAGTTGATTTCGTCAGCAGTTGGCACGTGACCCACGGTGTACATATTTTGAGGACCGTGACAGTTTTTGCAATCCACCTTGCCCACAGAAACGTGCGTTGAGTGATTGAAATAAACGTGGTCAGGAAGGTTGTTTACTTTGTTCCATACAATAGGCTTCTGCTCATATCCCTGGATGTAAGAACCCGAGGTTGGATCGAAACCAATTGCATCATAGATTTTCTGAATCTCGGCAGTGCCTGTGATTGCACCCTTCTTGATTCCCTTGTGGCAGTTCATACACACATTCACGGAAGGAATACCGGCGTGCTTCGATTTAACAGCGCTGCTGTGGCAGTAATTACAGTCAATTTCGTTTTGACAATTGTGAATGGCGTGCGAAAACCAGATTGGCTGGTCGGGAGTGTAGCCATCATAAACCCCAATGTCCATAAGGCTCTTGTAACCAACAACCGCGAAGTAACAGAACAAAAACAGACCTATTACAGAGACAAACTTCCTATTGGCCCACATCCATGATTTTGATGATTGCCAGTATGACATTTCAACTACCGGAGGAAGTCCCTCGCGCTCGTTGATAGCATTCTTAAGTGACTTCGAAATGTTGGCGGCTGTAACAGCGATAATAGCCAGAATAGAACCGATGATGATAAACCATACCGTTCCATCGCTTTCTTCGTTCTTAGCTTTCTCAGCAGCGATTTCCTCGAGCGTCATGCACTTGTTCACAGCAGCACCACCCGCAGGAGCTGCAGCATTGGCTGCCGATTTCACGTAGGTTAAGATATCCTTGATTTCTGCCTCACTTACTGCCTGTCCGGCCATCCAACCGAAAGTCGCCACATACTTGTCGACAAGACCCTTGATATAAGGATCGCCTGTGGCAGCAGCCGCTTGAGGATTCTGAATCCATTTAACGATGAGATCATCCTTTCCTTTCCAACGCACATCGATGTCTTTCAGACCCGGCGCGGCCAAAACCTCTTCGGAGGTTTTGTGGCAAGATGCACAGTTAGCCTTAAATAATGACTCCCCTTTTGCAGCGTCGCCACCCTCAAAAACGCCTCCAAAAGCGTTGAAAGTGAGGAACATTGCTGCCGAAAAAGGAACCAGAATTTTGCTGATAAAACTTCTTGAAAGCCTCTTCATTGCTGATAATTTATGCTATATGCAGGTTTAATCGCGCGGCAAATTTATACGCCACAAGCCATTGACATTCGTGTGACAAAAAGAATGTTAACAATTTAAATTCGTTCTAAATAGAACGTCAGCAACATCCTGCAATCGTTGTTAATTCAAGGGTTTGAGCGAGAAGTCAATTCCTGTCAGGAGAGAAAAAATTCACATTCAAGCCGAAGGCTTTCACGATGTAACTTTGCGCGTCGCCTATGAAACACGCACTCCTAACGCTATTAACCATGCTTTCGACCCAAGTCTGGGTTTACGGACAGACCGACAGCATAAATACAACGGCCGGCAATGTGACCATCCTGGCAGATTCGTCCATCATCAAACTTGAGCGCGGCAGCCGGAAGTTCAAAGAAATGAAAGGATATCGGGTTCAAATATTTCTGGGTCCGCTAGAAGAAGCTAAAGCTGAACGCAACAAATACCTTTCGTTGGGGCTTCCTTACTCAGCCTACATGAAACAAATCGTTCCCGAGCACGCGCTGCAAATCGGCGATTTCGCTACACGCCTAGAGCTCGACAAGTGTTTAAAAGAATTAGAGGGATATTACCCAAAAGCGTTTGCCGTGGTTGAGGTAATTGAGCCAATGAAAACAAACGGTGCGTCTAAACAGAACAGGTAATTCAGCAACTGACAAAATTTAGTTTTTACTGCGGCTCACCCTTTTACATTTGCCCCTCACAACCCGATCACAATGCCCTTTTACCATCAACTCGGAAACATCCCACCCAAACGTCATACGGTGCACGACAAACCAGGTGGAGGCATGTATTATGAGCAGCTTTTCGGGACGGAAGGCTTTCACGGAATGAGTTCATTGCTCTACCACGTTCATCGGCCTACGATGATCAAAACTATCTCTGAGCCTGTTTTTGCCGGGCCGGTAGCTGCAGTAGAGCACAACATAACCCCCTTGATGCTCAAGGGATGGGATGTGCAACCCGCCCCCGATTTTCTTGATAGCCGCAGGTATATGCTGTTCAACAACGACCTCAACATTGCGGTTGCAGCGCCTCAGCAAAGCTTAAAGGAGTATTTCTATAAAAATGCCGATGCCGATGAGCTGATTTTTGTGCATCAGGGCTCAGGAGTGTTGCGCACCTTCCTCGGAAACATTCCATTCAGCTATGGTGACTACCTGGTGATACCACGAGGCATGATTTATCAAATTGAGTTCAACAGTGCAGACAACCGACTCTTTATTGTTGAATCCAACTCACCTATAGTAACGCCCAAGCGATACCGCAACAACTTCGGTCAGCTGCTCGAACACTCACCATTTTGTGAGCGCGATATACGCAGACCCGTTCAACTTGAAACGCACGATGCTAAAGGCGAATTCACAATGAAGATTCGCAAACAGCAACACATACATACGTTGGTTTATGCAACGCATCCGTTTGATGTAGTGGGATGGGACGGCTACAATTACCCGTATGCCTTCAGCATTCACGACTTCGAGCCCATCACCGGGCGTATCCATCAACCACCACCTGTGCATCAAACATTTGAGGCGCACAACTTCGTGGTGTGCTCATTTTGTCCAAGGCTATACGACTATCACCCAAAGTCTGTACCCGCGCCTTACAACCACAGCAACATCGACAGCGACGAAGTGTTGTACTATGTTGATGGTGACTTCATGAGCAGAAACCATGTAGAAAAAGGCTACATTTCATTGCACCCTGGAGGCATTCCGCACGGCCCGCATCCTGGAGCAGCCGAACGCAGCATCGGTCAAAAAGAAACAGCCGAGCTTGCAGTCATGGTTGACACCTTCCGCCCGCTAAAGGTTACACGCGAAGCGTTGCAATTAAACGACGACACCTACAAAACCAGTTGGTTAGAATAACAATCACGCACAACTCTTTCAACCTATGAAACCTGACAATACCTCACTCCAACTTGAAAAAACCATTTCGGAAGCAGAAGACTTTTTGCCGCTTCTAGGCACCGACTATGTGGAGCTGTATGTAGGCAATGCCAAGCAAGCGGCCTACTACTATATATCAGCATGGGGCTTCCAGCCACTTGCCTATTGTGGTTTGGAAACCGGAGTAAAAGACCGCGTATCGTACGTACTCCAACAAGACAAAATTCGCCTGGTTCTTACCTCGTCACTCCAACCAGATGGCCCCGTGAATGCGCACGTAAATGCTCATGGCGACGGTGTAAAGGTGATTGCATTGTGGGTTGATGATGCGGCCAAGAGCTGGGAAGAAACCACCTCGCGCGGCGGAGTTAGTTGCATGAACCCTGAAACACACGTGGATGCTGATGGCAGCGTAGTTATGTCGGGCATTCACACCTATGGCGAGACCTTGCATCTTTTTGTGGAGCGCAAGAACTACAACGGTGTTTTCCTGCCAGGATACAAGGCATGGAGCCCCAGCTATACCGCCCCTGAAGTTGGCTTAAAATTCATCGACCACATGGTAGGCAACGTGGGTTGGAATGAAATGAACAAGTGGTGCGAGTTTTACGCTAAGGTGATGGGCTTTGCTCAACTGGTTTCATTTGACGACAAAGACATCAGCACGGAATACACCGCTTTAATGAGTAAGGTGATGAGCAACGGCAATGGCCGCATCAAATTCCCCATCAATGAGCCCGCAAGCGGCAAGAAGAAATCTCAGATTGAAGAGTACATTGACTTTTACCACGGCGCGGGTGTGCAGCACATTGCAGTTGCCACCGACAATATCCTGGAAACGGTTACAGCGCTCAAAGCGCGTGGGGTTGAATTCCTGTATGTACCCGAAACATACTATGACGATGTATTAGACCGTGTAGGAAAAATCGATGAAGATCTCGCCCCGCTGAAAAAGCTCGGCATTTTGATTGACCGCGACGAAGAAGGCTATTTGTTGCAGCTATTCACAAAGCCTGTTCTGGACCGTCCGACCATGTTTTTCGAAATCATTCAGCGCAAAGGAGCCAAGAGCTTCGGAAAAGGAAATTTCAAAGCGTTGTTTGAAGCCATCGAGCGTGAGCAAGAATTGAGAGGCACTCTCTAACGTGCCAATGGGAAAACATAAAAAAGAAAAGAGAAAGACGCGCCGTGGCGCGTCTTTCATTTTACAACCTATTCTGAACGTTCGTGGCAGGTGTATGTACTAGCCTCTATCGTATTAATTTCGCGCCCGCATGAATACTACCATTTCCATGAGCTATGTGATGATCGGCGTCATGCTGATGCTCGCTGTTGCTTGTCTATTTGCCGAGTCTGCCGAGCAATGGCTGCCGGGAAACCGCAAGTATGTGATGGGTGGAGTATTGGTCATCTACACCGGTGTTAGGTGGTATCGATTGCAGGCGTATAAAAAAAGACTTAACGAAGAGCACCATGACTAGATATTCGATTCTGTTTTTCGCAATTGTCTGCACACTTTGCCTAGCCTGCAATGTTGCTCAAGACAAAAAAGCCGAGTCCATTACATCGGGTACACTCAAACTCGGTGTCGACGAATCGTATTCCTTGTTGATGGACACAGAAGTGTTTACTTACACCCACCTCAACAAATACGCATCTATTCAATCTACCGTTGGTCCGGAGTCAAACATCATCGAGTTGTTGCTTGCCGATAGCGTGCAATCCGCAGTGGTTGGCAGATCGTTAACCGATGAAGAGCTTGCATTTTTCAAGAGCATACAACGCGTGCCTGAAAGCCTTCTCATTGCCCGCGATGGTATTGCCCTCATCGTGCACCCGGAGCACCCCGACAGTGTGATACACCTCGACAAGGTGCGCGGTCTTTTTAGCGGCACCGATAGTTTGTGGAGCCAGATACAACCCGGAGGCAGCAATGGCAAAGTAAAAGTTGTTTTCGACCATCCGGGCTCTTGCAATGCACGATCAATACGAGAAAAATTCGGCTTGAATCAACTTCCATCCTGGTGCTTCTCGGAGCAAACAACGGAAAACGTAATTCAGTTTGTGCACAACAATCCGGGAAGCCTTGGTGTTATTTCACTCAGCTGGATAAGCGATGCCGAGGACAGCACATGCGCAAAGTACCGCTCGTTGATTAGGACCTTGGGTATCGTTGATCCATCCAACGTCATTAAACCGGAGTTACCTCGCAGACCCTTTCAAGCATACGTATTCGACGGCACCTATCCGTTGCGCAGAGAGGTCTACTACATCCGTGCGGGTCTCCGCGGGACGCTTGGCACAGGCTTTGCCAACCACCTCATCGGCGAGAAAGGCCAGCTTATCATTCACAAGATGGGAATGGTAGCAGCAAAAACCCCAAACCGAACTGTCAAAATTGTAGAGTAATGAACCCGAATAATTCAATCACCATGTTTAAATCCTTGTTCTTGATGAGCGCCTTTGTGGCACTCTCTATTTTCAGCAATGCACAGACTCTTGCTGAAGCTATTCAAAAAACCTTGAGTGAACGCTTTGAATCTGCAGAGGCCGACCTCAACGGTCTTATTGCTAAAGAGCCAACGGTTGCTATCAATTACGCAGCTGCAGGTTACAACAACCTATACTGGGGAGTGAGCGATCAAGATGACGCAATCGAATTGGCCGAGAAAATGGAAGCCGCTGAAAAACTCTTCCGCAAAGGAATTGAGATTGCACCTACAAGCCCGCTTTGCCATGTTGGCCTGGGCCATTTGATGGCCTTTCTCAAAGATGTAAATGGCTGCAATGCGCAATTCGCCAAAGCAGAAGAAATCATGAATACAAAATCGAACAAGGTAGATAAGCTCACGAAGCAACAAGCCTTGTTGAAAATGGCTGAGGCTTGCATGATTGCGAACAATGTGCAATTGGAAAAAGCCATTGTTTATTTGAACACGGCTCTTCCTTTTAACGATAAGAATCCTGAAGTTTACATTCAACTCGGCGACTACTATCGACTGCGCGATGGCATTAACCAAAGCAACGCAATAGCGCAATACAACAAAGCCTTAGAGGTTGATTCCAAATCAACTCGCGCCATTCTGCGCAAAGGGATGTTGTATAAAAGCGTTCAGAACTGGGACGAAGGATTGAATTATTATAACGAAGCCATTGCTCTCGATCCAACTTTTGCTCCTGCATATCGCGAAAAAGCTGAGCTTTTGAAAGATGCCGGGCGTTATCCGCAAGCCATCGAGGCGTATGCCCGTTACAAAGAGCTCAACGAAAACTGTCGCGTAAATCAGCGTTATGCCATGTTCGTTTACCTCGCGAAAGATTACAAAAACGCATTGACTGAATTGGAAAAAGCTCTTCCCTGCAACGACAAGAACGAATACGTTTACCGTGTGCTCGGATACACCTGCTATGAAACCGGTGACTACGCGAAAGGATTGCAGTATATAGATACCTATTTCAACCTTGCGAAAGAATCCGGTAAGGTGAAAATTTCAGGAGGCGATTATGGTCAAAAAGGAAAGCTGCTTTCTAAAAACGGCCAAGACTCGTTGGCTGTAGAAATGCTTAAGCAAGCCATTGCAGAAGACCCTGCCTATGTTGAAGGCTATAATGAAGTAGCATCCATATTGATGAAGCAAAAGAAATATGCTGATGCCGCAAACTATTACCAACAGAAAATCGATCACTCAGAAACACCTGCGCCGCTCGACTTCTACTATTTGGGTCAGTCGCGCTACCGCAACAAGGAATACATTTTGGCCGACACAGCTTTCGCGCAGGCCGCATCGAAATATCCCGACGCAAACTTCTGGAGAGGTCGTTGCAAAAACGGAATGGAAGCAAACCCGGATCAACCCGAAGCAGGTTTGGCAAAGCCTTATCACGAGAAGTTTATTCAGCTCGTTGGTGGTGATGCTCGTTCGATTGAAGCCAACAAGAAAAACCTGATGGAGGCGTATAACTACCTGGGCATTTATTATTTGATCAAGAAAGACTATGAATGCAGTCGTGCGGCCATCAATAAAACGCTGCAGCTCGATCCGGCAAATAAAATTGCCACTACCCTGGCTTCTGATGAAAACGTTTCAAAAGCTACAGGGACTTGCGAATTGACACCCGCACAAGCAGGTGTTGGGAATGAATAAAAGCTTAGTTAGCACACATGAAAACCGGATTTATTCCGGTTTTTTTATTGCCCGAAAGGAAGTTCTTCGACCTCGCATGTGTCTTTGGTACATTCGCTGTCCCGAATTCATACGATAGACCAACATGGACATTTCCATCATACAACAAAAAGCTAAGTCGTGGCTAGCATCCAACGTGATTGACGAAGCAACGAAGGCAGAAATAGAACGCATGATTGCTTCTGATGAAAAAGAACTTGTCGAAAGCTTTTACAGCGACCTGGAATTCGGCACCGGAGGCTTGCGAGGCATCATGGGTGTGGGCACCCTGCGCATGAATGTGTACACTGTCGGTATGGCCACGCAAGGTCTTGCCAACTACATCCTGTCGCAATTCCCCGGGGCGACATCGCGCGTTGCCATTGCATACGACTCACGCAACAACTCCCCGCTCTTTGCGCAAACCGCCGCCAACGTTCTTTCTGCAAATGGCATAAACGTGCATCTGTTTAGCGAGCTTCGTCCTACCCCATTGCTTTCCTATGCAGTTCGCGCATTGCACTGCCAGGCGGGTATCGTAATTACGGCCTCTCACAATCCAAAAGAGTACAACGGCTATAAGGTATATTGGGAAGATGGCGCTCAAGTTTTGCCTCCACACGATAAAGGAATTATTGGTGAGGTAAGAAAGATAACGCGCCCCGACGACGTGAAGTTCGAGGGTGACGCATCACGCATTCATAGCATTGGCCCTGAGGTTGAAGAGGCTTATTTTTCTGAGCTACAGAGCATCATTCACTCGCCAGACGCCATCAAGCAAGCCGGTGATTTAAAAGTTGTATACACCTCCATTCATGGAGCTGGCATTACGATGGTGCCGCGCGCACTGGACGCTTTGGGGTTCAAGAATGTCTTCATTGTAGAACAACAAGCCACACCCGACGGTAATTTCAGCACGGTTCAATCGCCCAATCCGGAAGAGCGCGAAGCGCTTACAATGGCATTGCAACTGGCTGAAGAAAAACACGCCGATCTCGTAATTGGCACCGACCCCGATACCGATCGCGTGGGCATGGCAATTCGCGATAACAACGGTAAAATGGTTTTATTGAATGGCAATCAGGCGGCGTGTCTGCTCGTCTATTATCAGCTGGAACGCATGCACGAAAAGAACGCCATTCAATCCAATCACTACATCGCAAAAACAATTGTAACGACCGATTTACTGGAAGAAATTGCAAAATTGCATGGTGTAAAATGGTACGACACACTAACAGGATTCAAGTACATCGCGGGTGTAATACGAGAAAAAGAAGGCAAAGAAATTTTCATTGCAGGTGGAGAAGAAAGCTATGGATACTCTGTTGGAGAATTTGTACGCGATAAAGACGCTGTTCTTTCCTCTGTGGTGCTGTGTGAAATCGCTGCGTGGTGCACGGCAAACAATCGCACCTTGTGGAGTTTACTCATGGAAATCTATGAACGTTGCGGACTGTATCATGAATCCCTTCTTTCCGTTACGCTCAAGGGGCTCGACGGACTGCAGCAAATACAATCCAAAATGGAGAGCTTGCGAACCAACCCACCGAAGCAACTGGCCGGTTCGGAGGTGGTGGAACTTCGCGACATTCAACTGCAGCAATCTACCAATCTGCGCACAGGTGAAAGCGTGAAGCTCGACCTGCCCGCATCAAACGTATTGCAGTTTGTACTGGCCGATGGCAGTAAAATATCAGCAAGACCCAGCGGCACAGAGCCTAAAATAAAATTCTACTTCTCGATGAAAGCCCCCTTTAGCGGACAGGATCAGTATCGTAAACAAGTGGCTGAAATGGAAGCTCGCATGGCCACCATACAATCAGAACTTGGAATGAAGTGATGCTTCGATCACTTTCCGTTCATACACGCTTTGTCATTGCATTCGTTGCATTGATGTTTTTAGTGCGTCTATTTCACATTACAAACCCACCTGTGGAAGTGGCGCACAATTGGCGACAAACAACTTCGATGATGGTAGCGCG
>CALQJP020000024.1 GCA_943330925.2 Chryseobacterium gleum | reverse complement strand
TTGTTGTTGCCTTATCTAATCTGGAAAAAAAAGGGCGCCGCCGTGCTAGCTTGTTTTTCGATAATTGGCCTGGGTTTATTGATACCCGCCTTGGCATTGGGTTGGCAGCAGAACATGCAGTTGCTTCAACAATGGTTCCATGCAATGGGCGATCACAATGTTGCTTTGCAATTAAGCCCCAATACAGTTTATGGACTTATCAATAATGCCTTCATGAATGGCGGTGCAGGCGCATGGCTCGTGGCAATCTGTTTGGCCGTTGTGGCAAGTTGTACTGCTGTTTGGATTATTTGCAACGACCGATTAGCGGGCACATCATGGTCAGCAGAAGTTCGCTTCAAGGAGTTCTTTATCCTGATTGCGCTCGTGCCCAATCTGGTCCATACCGACACGGAGCATTTCATGTGGGTTTGGCCCATACTTGCCTTAGCCATTCACGAAACAATGAAACCGGATGCTGCGTGGCGAAAAACGCGCATTGCACTTTTGGCAGTGGCGTTCATACCGTTCGCACTCAACAGTCCTGATATTGTAGGAAGCAAGATAAGGCTACTCTTCGACGAAGGCGGCCTTGGACTAGCGAACGTATTGATTCTAGTCTGCGCTTTGATTCCGAATAACAGATTACGAACTACAGGTTAATCCCGTAATCCGTAATCTGTATTTTTATTAATGCTTAATGATTTTCGCCGCCCGGGCCATGTACGTGGCCGTGAGAGATTTCATCAGCAGTCGCTTCACGCACCTCGATTACCTCAACGCTGAAATGAAGTTCAACACCCGCCAGCGGATGGTTGGCATCAACAGTAACGAGATCGCCATCGACACCCGTTACGGTTACGATATAGCGCCCTTGGTCATTACCAGCCTGGAACTGCATACCTACTTGAGGAACTGTACCGCCGAATGCATCGAGAGGAACCTGCTGCACGAAATCTTCATTGCGAACGCCATATCCCTTTTCCGGTGCGATTACCACTTCAAAGGCATCGCCTATTACGCGGCCTTCGAGCCCCTCTTCCATTCCAGGAATGAGGTTTCCGAAACCATGGAGGTAGTAAAGCGGTTGTTTTCCTTCGCTGCTGTCGAGTGTAGACCCAGTGTTATCCTTTAGAGTGTAGTGGATAGCGACTACTTTTTCTGATGAAATTTGCATTGTTTTGATGAATTAATGCCGGCTTGGGGGCATTCTGAGGATGTTCAACAATGCGCAAAAGACGGAGGGCGCGAATGTAGGACAAAGTTGTTGGCGTCAAAAAGAACACGTGATTTAGCAACCCGTTGTTGATATCTCAAAAAAAAATTTCATCGGACGCTTGTTGCAATCGAAAATCTAACTACATTTGCGCCCCTGTTAAAATTGACAGGCGACGATTAAGCTCGTCGGAAGTTCTTTGAAATACCTGATTTTTCTGCCGGTGTAGCTCAGCTGGCCAGAGCAGCTGATTTGTAATCAGCTGGTCGGGGGTTCGAATCCCTCCACCGGCTCCATTTTAACATGTGGCCCACGCAGCAAGATATCAGGGGAGTTACCAGAGTGGCCAAATGGGACAGACTGTAAATCTGTTGTCTTACGACTTCGGTGGTTCGAATCCACCACTCCCCACGATTTTTTTTCCGTGTATCGACCCCCTGTCGACAACGGTTCAATGCGGGAGTAGCTCAGTTGGTAGAGCATTAGCCTTCCAAGCTAAATGTCGCGAGTTCGAGCCTCGTCTCCCGCTCCATTGTGTTACAAAAAGAAGCAGTTGTTCTTCAAAGCCGTTGTAGCTCAGGGGTAGAGCACTTCCTTGGTAAGGAAGAGGTCACGGGTTCAATTCCCGTCAACGGCTCAACGATTTCTTGCAGCACCCTCCCTATTTTATTGAAAAATCAGGTATTTCAGGTCCTTCAACCCGAATGTGTATTTTTTTTTAATTTATCTAGATAAAATAACAACAAAAACAATCGCCCATGGCTAAAGAGAATTTTGATCGTTCCAAACCCCACGTGAATATTGGAACAATTGGTCACGTTGACCACGGAAAGACCACTCTGACTGCTGCCATCACAACAGTTTTGGCTGCGGCTGGTCTTTCTGAAAAAAGAGACTTCGCGTCTATCGACAACGCTCCTGAAGAGAAAGAGCGTGGTATCACCATTAACACTGCTCACGTAGAGTATTCGACGGCTAACCGTCACTACGCTCACGTTGACTGTCCAGGTCACGCCGACTATGTAAAGAACATGGTTACAGGTGCTGCTCAAATGGACGGTGCTATCCTCGTGGTAGCTGCTACCGACGGACCAATGCCACAAACACGTGAGCACATCCTGTTGGGTCGTCAGGTGGGTGTTCCACGTATCGTTGTGTTCATGAACAAAGTGGACATGGTTGACGATACCGAACTTCTCGACCTCGTTGAAATGGAAATCCGTGAGCTTTTGAGCTTCTACGAATACGATGGCGACAACACTCCAATCATCCGCGGTTCTGCTTTGGGTGGTTTGAATGGCGATGCTAGTTGGGTTGAAAAAATCATGGAATTGATGAATGCTGTTGACACATGGATTCCAATTCCTCCCCGTGAAGTTGAAAAGCCTTTCTTGATGTCAGTAGAAGACGTGTTCACGATCACAGGTCGTGGTACAGTTGCTACCGGTCGTATCGAGCGCGGTGTAATCAACTCAGGTGAAGAAGTTGACATCATTGGTTTCAACGAAGCCAAATTGAAGTCAACCGTTACAGGTGTTGAAATGTTCCGCAAAATTCTTGACCGTGGTGAGGCCGGTGATAACGTTGGTCTTCTCCTCCGCGGTATTGAAAAGAGCGACATCCGTCGTGGTATGGTAATCTGCAAGCCAGGTTCTATCCTACCTCACATGAAGTTCAAGGCTGAGATCTACGTATTGAAGAAAGAAGAAGGTGGTCGTCACACTCCTTTCCACAACAAATACCGTCCTCAGTTCTACTTCCGTACAACTGACGTAACCGGAGAGATCAACCTCGAAGCAGGTCGCGAAATGGTACTTCCAGGCGATAACGTATCAATCGAAGTAAACTTGATTGCTCCAATCGCAATGGACAAAGGTCTTCGTTTCGCAATCCGCGAAGGTGGCCGTACCGTTGGTGCCGGTCAGGTAACTGAAATCATCGCGTAATCCTACGCGTGTGAAACATATAGTGAAGGCGATATCCGTCAAAAGATATCGCCTTCACTTTCACGTTTAAAACAGGATTAGCTAAAGCGCCTAATCCTTTGATAGAGGAAAAGAAGCCCAAGGCACTGATTCTCAATCGAAACAAAAACAGTGACGTTGTGAAGTGTTGAAATAGTGAAGTAGTTTTTCCTTCGCACCTCGTACTTCGCCCTTCGTCCCTAATACGGGCATAGTTCAATGGCAGAATAGCGGTCTCCAAAACCGTTGATCTAGGTTCGAGTCCTGGTGCCCGTGCAAACGAAAACCGAAGCAATTCGGATAAAAACGAAAACAATATGGCTGGAATAAAGACGTATTTGGAAGAGTCGTACAACGAATTAGTTCACAAAGTGACCTGGCCTACATGGGCTGAGTTGCAAGAGAGTACCGTGTTGGTTTTCATCACGACCTTGATACTCACTGTGTGCATCTTCGCCATGGACTTTATTTTCGGTGTAAGCGGCGATGCTGCTTCAACATGGAAAGGTTTGGTCGGCTTCCTGTATGCCTTCCTCACTTGATTTTTTTGAAACCATCCTATTTAGGCAACCAATCGACATGAGCGATATCGAAAAAAAATGGTACGTAGTACGTGCCATCAGCGGTAAGGAAAAAAAGGTGAAGGAATACATCGAGAGCGAAATTAAAGCTCGCGGGATGCAAGACTATGTGTCTCAGGTGTTGATTCCAACCGAAAAGGTATTCCAAATCCGCAACGGTAAGAAAGTGAGCAAGGAGCGCAGTTACCTTCCGGGGTATGTGCTTATTGAGGCAGCGCTCATTGGTGAAATACCGCACATCATCAAGAACATCACCAACGTGATTGGCTTTTTGGGTGCAGAAAAGAAAGGAGAGCCTATTCCACTCCGACTTTCGGAAGTAAACCGAATACTCGGTAAAGTGGATGAGTTGGCTGAGAGCGGCGAAGAACTGAACATTCCATTCGTAGTGGGTGAGAATGTGAAAGTAATTGACGGTCCGTTCAACAATTTTGGCGGTGTAATCGAAGAGATTAACGAAGAGAAGAAGAAGTTGAAAGTGATGGTAAAGATCTTCGGCCGCAAAACACCTGTGGAGCTTGGCTACATGCAGGTGGAGAAAGAGTAATGACGAATGACGAATGACAAGTGACCAATATTCCTTTCGGTCATTAGTCACTAGTCATCAGTCACTAGTAATTGAATTAAGACGCGTGTGGTGCGCATTGAATTTAAACAGATGTTACGATTCGCTTCCCCTTGCAAGCCACGCACAAACCAAATAAACACAAAGTAAAATGGCGAAAGAAGTAGCTGGATTCGTCAAGCTGCAAATCAAAGGTGGTGCTGCAAACCCCTCGCCCCCTGTAGGCCCTGCTCTCGGTTCCAAAGGTGTTAACATCATGGAATTCTGTAAGCAGTTCAATGCCCGTACACAGGATAAGGCAGGAAAAGTTTGCCCGGTGTTGATCACCGTTTATAGTGACAAGTCGTTCGACTTCGTTATTAAAACGGCACCGGCCGCTGTGCAACTCCTCGAGGCTTCAAAAGCTAAGAAGGGTGCTGCAGAGCCAAACCGTCAGAAGATTGGGCAAGTAACCTGGGATCAGGTGCGTGCCATAGCAGAAGACAAAATGCCAGACCTCAATTGCTTCACCATCGAGTCGGCCATGACAATGGTCGCCGGAACGGCAAGAAGCATGGGTCTGCAAGTAACCGGTAACCGTCCTTTCTAATTTTTTCGGAGGAAAACAGCAATGGGAAGTCTAACTAAAAATCGCAAAGCTTCACTCGAGAAGTACGACGCCGAAAAGGCGTATACTCTTACTGAAGCAGCGTCGGTCGTGAAGAAAATCACGAATACAAAATTCGACGCTTCTGTAGACATCGCTGTTCGCCTCGGTGTAGACCCGAAAAAATCCAACCAAATGGTACGCGGCACTGTGTCGCTTCCACACGGAACGGGAAAAGCCGTGCGTGTTTTGGTACTCTGTACTCCCGACAAGGAGGCAGAAGCCAAAGCTGCAGGAGCTGATCACGTGGGTTTGAACGACTACATCGAAAAGATTAAAGGCGGATGGACCGATGTGGATGTAATTATCACCACACCCAACGTTATGGGGCAAGTAGGTGCGCTGGGCCGTGTACTCGGTCCGCGTGGTCTTATGCCAAACCCGAAAACGGGTACCGTAACTATGGATGTTGGAAAGGCTGTGACAGAAAAGAAGGCAGGTAACATCGATTTCAAGGTCGACAAAACCGGTATCGTACACGCAAGTGTTGGCCGCGTTTCGTTCGATGCGAACAAACTCGCTGAAAATGCCAATGAGTTGATCCAAACGATCATCAAACTCAAGCCTTCTTCTGCTAAAGGGACATACATCAAGAGCGTCTCAATGAGCTCGACAATGAGTCCCGGGGTAAATGTTGAACCAAGATCAGTGAATTAATCACTGGTAAAATCGGAGGACTCTTTATATGACTAAAGAACAAAAGAACCAAGAGATCACCGAATTGGTAGATGCACTCAAGAACACTGAGATCTTCTATCTTTCGGACACTTCTTCTTTGAATGCCGAGGCTACCAGTTCACTTCGTCGCGAATGTTTCAAAGCCGGTATCCAAATGCGTGTTGTAAAAAACACACTTTTGAAGAAGGCCATGGAACGCGTAGAAGGCAAGGATTATAGCCCACTCTATTCTGCTCTTCACGGCAACACTGCTGTGATGATTTCAGAGGTGGGAAATCTTCCTGCACGACTGATCAAGGACTTCAAAAAGAAGTACGACAAACCCGCATTCAAAGCGGCTTTCATTCAGGACGATTGTTACGTAGGTGCCGAACAACTCGAAGTATTGGTTGCTCTCAAGAGCAAGAACGAATTGCTTGGAGATATCGTCGGTCTGTTGCAATCTCCCGCCAAAAACGTTATCTCTGCGCTTAAAGGCAATGCAGGTGATAAGGTGGCCGGCCTCGTTAAAGCTCTCGAGGAGAGAAAGAGCTAACCAACAATTTAATTATTAAACAACCTTTTAAAATCCAATAAAATGGCTGATTTGAAAGCAATGGCAGAAAACCTCGTTAATCTTACAGTAAAAGAAGTAAACGAGCTTGCCGCAATCCTGAAAGATGATTATGGTATTGAGCCAGCAGCTGCTGCTCCTGTTATGATGGCAGGCGGTGGTGGTGCTGCTCCAGTAGAAGAAAAGACTGCATTTGATGTTATCCTCATCGCTGGTGGTGACAACAAACTCGCAGTAGTGAAATTGGTGAAAGACTTGACCGGTCTTGGCTTGAAAGAAGCTAAAGATGCAGTAGACAAGGCTCCATCTCCTCTCAAGACAGGTGTTACAAAAGACGAAGCAAACGCTTTGAAAACACAACTTGAAGAAGCAGGAGCGAAAGTTGAGATCAAGTAATCAACCCTCGCATTAAAACAGTTGAGGCCCCCTTCTACACTCTGTGTAGAGGGGTGGCCTAAACTCGTTTAACGCCCTGGCACTTTTGTACGTGCTCCTACCCTAGCGGTAACGTCCATTTCGAAGCGACGATAAATCATCGAATAATGCGGAATTAACCACCGCAACAAGGAAAGAAAGCAAAGTCGCTGGTTTAAGAAGCGAATTGACAACATTAAACACCTTAAGGACTTGGCAACACTTAAAAAATCAGACGAGAGACATAATTTCTCCTCTACAAAAAGCTTTTACGAATATCCTGACTTCCTGGAAATTCAATTGGCTTCGTTCAAGGAATTTTTCCAATTGGAAACAAACCCTGAAAACAGAAGCAACGAAGGTCTCTACAAAGTATTCTCAGAGAACTTCCCCATCACCGATACTCGAAACCAGTTCGTACTGGAGTTCCTCGACTACTTCGTGGATCCACCACGATATACCATCGAAGAATGTATCGAACGCGGACTCACCTATAGTGTGCCGCTGAAAGCCAAACTTAAGCTCTACTGTACAGACCCGGAGCACGAAGACTTTGAAACCATCGTGCAAGACGTGTATTTGGGTACAATCCCATACATGACACCGCAAGGATCGTTTGTCATCAATGGTGCTGAGCGCGTTATCGTATCGCAGCTCCACCGCTCACCGGGTGTATTCTTCGGACAAAGCCGCCATGCGAATGGCACCAAACTATACAGCGCTCGTATCATCCCATTCCGTGGCTCATGGATTGAGTTTGCTACCGACATTAACAACGTGATGTATGCTTACATCGACCGTAAGAAAAAGCTTCCGGTAACCACGTTGTTGCGCGCAATCGGTTACGAAAGTGACCGCCAGATTCTAGAAATCTTCAACCTGGCCGAGGAAGTGAAAGTTTCCAAAGCGGGTATCCAACGTGTATTGGGTCGTCGCCTCGCGGCTCGTGTTCTCAAGACCTGGATCGAAGACTTCGTAGATGAAGATACCGGTGAAGTGGTATCTATCGAACGTAATGAAGTTGTGCTTGACCGTGAGGTTGTTCTCGAAAACGACCACATCGACATCATCGTGGAAAGCGGCACTAAGTCGATCATCCTGCACAAGGAAGAATCGAACTCAGCCGACTTTACCCTTATTCACAACACCCTTCAAAAAGACACATCCAACTCGGAAAAGGAAGCGGTAGAATACATCTACCGTCAGCTGCGTAATGCAGAACCACCGGATTTGGAAACTGCCCGCGGTGTAATCGACAAACTCTTCTTCTCTGAGCAGCGTTATGACTTGGGTGAAGTAGGTCGTTTCCGTATCAACCGCAAATTGGGTAACACCAACTCACAAAGCCGTACACTCACGAAAGACGATATCATCCAAATCATCAAGTATTTGATTGAATTGGTGAATTCAAAGGCCGATGTCGATGATATCGACCACTTGTCTAACCGTCGTGTTCGTACAGTTGGTGAACAGTTATACAACCAATTCGCTGTTGGTTTGGCCCGTATGGCCCGCACCATCCGTGAGCGTATGAACGTTCGCGACAACGAAGTGTTCACCCCTATCGACTTGATCAACGCCAAGACACTGTCTTCCGTTATCAACTCGTTCTTTGGTACCAACCAGCTTTCACAGTTCATGGACCAAACCAACCCGTTGGCTGAAGTAACGCACAAGCGTCGTATGTCGGCCCTCGGACCCGGCGGTCTCTCGCGTGAACGCGCAGGTTTCGAAGTCCGCGACGTACACTACACGCACTACGGTCGTTTGTGTACCATCGAAACTCCGGAAGGTCCAAACATCGGTCTGATTTCATCGCTCTGTGTTTATGCGAAAATCAACCGCCTCGGATTTATTGAAACTCCTTATCGCAAAGTAGAAAACGGAAAAGCGATAATGAATGATAGCGCGGTTACCTACCTCACTGCAGAAGACGAGGACACAATGGTAATCGCACAGGCCAACGCTGAGCTGAGCGACAAGGGTCAATTCTTGACCTCTACTGTGAAAGCTCGTTTGGAAGGTGACTTCCCGGTAACTGCTCCGGAAAGCCTCCACTTGATGGACGTTGCGCCCAATCAAATTGCATCGATTGCGGCATCGCTCATTCCATTCTTGGAACACGATGACGCCAACCGTGCACTTATGGGATCAAACATGATGCGTCAAGCAGTGCCGCTCATGCGTCCCGAAGCCCCTATCGTAGGTACAGGTTTGGAAAGCCGCGTTGCTGCCGACTCACGTGTACTGCTCACTGCAGAAGGCGATGGTGTGGTTGAATTTGTTGATGCCACAGAAATTCGTGTGCGTTACAAGCGCAGCGACGAAGATGAATTGGTGAGTTTCAACTCGCCTATGAAATCATACGGTATCCGCAAATTCATGAAGACCAACCAAAGCACCACCGTTAACCTGCGTCCGCTGGTTACGAAAGGTGAGCGCGTTACGAAAGGTCAAATCATGGTAGAAGGATATTCTACGAAAGGAGGAGAACTCGCAATCGGACGGAACTTGAAAGTGGCCTTCATGCCATGGAAAGGTTACAACTTCGAAGATGCGATTGTTATCAGCGAGCGTGTTGTTCGTGATGACATTTTCACCTCTATTCACGTGGATGAGTACACCACAGAAGTGCGTGATACCAAGCGTGGTGTAGAAGAATTGACAGCCGATATCCCGAACGTAAGTGAGGAAGCAACCAAAGACCTTGATGAAAACGGTATCATTCGCGTTGGAGCCGAGGTAAAAGAAGGTGATATCCTCATCGGTAAAATCACTCCTAAAGGTGAAACCGATCCTACGCCGGAAGAAAAACTTCTTCGTGCCATCTTCGGTGACAAAGCCGGTGATGTGAAAGATGCTTCATTGAAAGTGCCACCAAGCGCTTCAGGTGTTGTAATCGATAAGAAGTTGTTCTCGCGCACTGTCAAGGATAAGAAGACTGTGAAAACCAATGAAAAGGCTGTTGTCGAGGCATTGGATAAAGAGCACGATAAAGAAGTAGCTGAATTGAAGAAAGTATTGGTCGACAAGTTGGTTGCGATTCTGAAAGATCAGACCTGCCAAGGTGTCTACAACTACTTCAAGGAAGAACAGATAAAGAAAGGTACCAAGTTCACTGCGAAGTCGCTTGCTACCATCGACTACAGCGTTATCAATGCAGAAGCATGGACGAAGGATGAGCCTACCAATACCTTGGTGAAGCGTTGCATCCACAACTTCAACATGCGTTACAACGAGTTACTGGGATCTTACAAGCGTCAGAAGTTCCAGCTTACCGTGGGTGATGAACTACCAACCGGTATCGTGAAATTGGCGAAAGTATATATCGCTCAGAAACGTAAGTTGCGCGTGGGTGATAAGATGGCGGGTCGTCACGGAAACAAGGGTATTGTAGCCCGTATCGTTCGCGACGAAGACATGCCATTCCTGGAAGACGGCACACCGGTAGACATCGTGTTGAACCCACTTGGGGTACCATCGCGTATGAACCTGGGTCAGATCTACGAAACAGTATTGGGTTGGGCAGGCTTGAAGACAGGTAAGCGTTTCGCTACTCCTATCTTCGATGGTGCTTCACTCGACGATATTTTGAAAGAGATGAAAGATGCCGGCGTACCTGAGTGGGGTGTTACCTACCTCTACGATGGCGGCACGGGTGTTCGATTCGAACAGCAGGCCACAGTGGGTGTAATCTACATGATTAAACTGAGCCACATGGTCGACGATAAGATGCACGCTCGCTCAATCGGTCCATACTCTCTCATCACTCAGCAACCGCTTGGTGGTAAGGCGCAGTTCGGAGGTCAGCGTTTCGGGGAAATGGAGGTTTGGGCACTCGAGGCATTCGGTGCAGCCAACATCCTTCAGGAAATCCTAACGGTGAAGTCCGATGACGTAATGGGTCGTGCGAAAACGTACGAGTCTATCGTGAAGGGCGAAAACATGCCTGTACCTGGCATACCGGAATCCTTCAATGTATTGCTGCATGAATTGCGCGGTTTGGGTCTCAACATCACGTTGAACCAGAACTGATAAATAAGCTGCGGGTCGGGAGTCGAAAAACTCCCGTCCCTCCTACCCTTTCATAGAATTGTTTTATACCTGAAAAGAAATAAATCACAATGCTTCAAGCAAAAAAAGTAGCTCGCCCAAACAGCGATTTCAGATCTATCACCATTAGCCTGGCCTCTCCTGAAGAAATTCTGGAGCGTTCACATGGTGAAGTATTGAAGCCGGAAACCATCAACTACCGAACCTATAAGCCGGAACGTGATGGTCTTTTCTGCGAAAAAATATTTGGTCCCGTTAAGGACTATGAATGCCATTGCGGTAAATACAAGCGTATCCGTTACAAGGGTATTGTTTGTGACCGTTGCGGTGTAGAGGTAACCGAGAAGAAAGTACGCCGCGAACGTACAGGGCATATCACCCTGAGCGTGCCGGTTGCTCACATCTGGTACTTCCGCTCATTACCAAACAAAATCGGTTACTTGTTGGGTCTACCCACCAAGAAACTCGATCAAATTATCTACTACGAGCGTTATGTGGTAGTAAACGTGGGACCTGCATCACGTCCTGATGGCAGTGGTCTTGCTGATTATGACTTCCTTACTGAAGAGGAATACCTCGACATCTTAGAGAAGCTTCCCAAAGAAAATCAATACCTCGACGACAAGGATCCCAACAAATTCGTTGCGAAAATGGGTGCCGAGGCTTTGTACGATTTGCTGGCCAAGGTAAAACTTGACGAGCTTTCATACGAATTGCGTCATAAAGCGAATGTTGAGACCTCACAGCAGCGTAAAAACGAAGCGTTGAAGCGCCTGCAAGTGGTTGAAGCATTTCGTGATGCCAACACGCGCGTAAATAACCGTCCAGAATGGATGGTTACTCGTGTAGTACCTGTAATTCCGCCTGAATTGCGCCCATTGGTGCCGTTGGATGGTGGCCGTTTCGCTACGTCCGACCTCAACGACTTGTATCGCCGCGTTATCATTCGTAACAACCGTTTGAAGCGCTTGGTAGAAATCAAGGCCCCGGAAGTAATCTTGCGTAACGAGAAGCGTATGTTGCAGGAAGCTGTTGACAGCTTGTTCGACAACTCGCGTAAGTCTTCTGCAGTTAAAACAGAAAGCAATCGTCCATTGAAGTCACTTTCAGACTCTCTGAAAGGTAAGCAAGGACGTTTCCGTCAGAACCTTCTCGGTAAGCGTGTCGACTACTCTGCACGTTCGGTTATCGTCGTAGGTCCTGAATTGAAACTGCACGAGTGTGGTATCCCGAAAGACATGGCCGCTGAGCTCTTCAAGCCGTTTATCATTCGTAAAATGATTGAGCGCGGTATAGTGAAGACTGTTAAGTCTGCTAAAAAAATCGTAGATAAGAAAGAGGCTGTGGTTTGGGATATCCTGGAAAACGTATTGAAAGGACACCCTATTCTGCTCAACCGTGCTCCTACCCTTCACCGTTTGGGTATTCAGTCGTTCCAGCCAAAACTGATTGAAGGAAAAGCCATTCAATTGCACCCACTCGTTTGTACGGCATTCAACGCCGACTTCGATGGTGACCAGATGGCGGTACACGTACCGCTAGGCCCAGGCGCAATTCTCGAAGCACAGTTGTTGATGCTTGCATCACACAACATCCTCAACCCTGCCAACGGAGCCCCTATCACGGTACCATCGCAAGACATGGTATTGGGTCTTTACTATATTACCAAGTCTCGCAAAGGCACACCCGAGCACCCTGCATTGGGCGAAAACAAAACGTACTACTCTGAGGAGGAAGTAACGATTGCGTTCAACGAAGGCAAACTGGATTTGCACGCCAACATTAAGGTGCGCTGGACCGACATCGCTGGCAACACCAGCATTATCGAGACCACAACCGGTCGCGTTATCTTCAACCGTGTTGTTCCGCGCGAAGTTGGATTCATCAACCAGTTGCTCACCAAGAAGGCGCTTCGCGACATTATTGGCGACATTTTGAAACACGTAGGAATTGCTCGTACAGCACGATTCCTCGACGATATGAAAGACCTGGGTTACTACTGGGCATTCAAAGGTGGTTTGTCGTTCAAACTTACCGACGTAGTAATTCCGGCTGAAAAAGATCGACTCGTAGCTGATGCAACCGCCAAAGTGCAGGAAGTATTCGATAGCTACAACATGGGTCTTATCACCAACAACGAGCGTTACAACCAGGTAATCGACATCTGGACCAACACCAACTCGAAGTTGACCAACATTTTGATGGATCGCTTGAAAACCGACCAGGAAGGATTCAACAGCATTTACATGATGTTTGACTCCGGAGCGCGTGGTTCGAAAGAACAGATTCGTCAGCTGGCCGGTATGCGTGGTCTGATGGCCAAGCCACAGAAGAACGCAGCAATGGGCGGTCAGGACATCATCGAAAACCCGATCTTGGCGAACTTCAAGGAAGGCTTGTCGATTTTGGAGTACTTCATCTCTACCCACGGTGCTCGTAAGGGTCTTGCCGATACGGCGTTGAAGACGGCTGATGCCGGTTACCTCACCCGTCGTTTGGTGGACGTTGCACAAGACGTTATCATAAACGAAGTTGACTGTATGACACTTCGCGGTATTGTAGCTTCAGCATTGAAGAAGGCCGAAGAAGTTGTTGAATCACTTGAAGATCGTATCATGGGTCGCACAAGCGTACACGATGTAGTTCATCCGGAAACGCGTGAGCTGATTGTGGAGGCAGGGGAAACCATTGACGAGTTCAAAGCTGAGGCCATTTCGGCAGCGGGTATCGAAGAAGTAGAAATACGCTCCGTTTTGACATGCGAAAGCAAGCGCGGTGTGTGCGGTAAATGCTATGGTCGCGACTTGGCTACTGCCAAGTTGGTTCAGCAAGGTTTGGCTGTGGGTGTTATTGCCGCACAGTCGATTGGTGAACCGGGTACACAGCTTACCCTCCGTACCTTCCACACGGGTGGTGCTGCGGGCGGTGGTGCTATCGATGCCGACATCCGCGCCAAATACGCAGGTACAGTTGAAATTGAAGAACTGCGCAGCGTAGATCACATGGGCGACAGTGGAGAAATGCGTACGATAGTGGTTTCGCGTTCTTCTGAAATGAAGATCATAGATCCAAAGTCGGGAACGGTTCTCACCAACGCAAACATTCCTTACGGAGCCATTCTTCATACGAAGCCAGGTACTTCCGTAAAGAAAGGCGACCTTATTTGCGAATGGGATCCATACAACAGTGTAATCATCACAGAAGAAGACGGAACTATTCAGTTCGACGCCGTTGAAGAAGGCATTACCTTTAAGACTGAGCTTGACGAACAAACCGGCTTCTCTGAGAAGGTAATCATAGAAACCAAAGACAAGAAGAAGAACCCGGCCATCGAAATTGTACGCAACAAAGAAGTGGTTAAGGTATACTCTCTTCCTGTAGGAGCTCACTTGAACATCGACAACAAGGTAAAAGTTGGTAAAGGAACTATCCTCGTGAAAATTCCGCGTATGTCGGGTAAAACAAGCGATATCACCGGTGGTCTTCCACGTGTTACCGAATTGTTTGAAGCTCGTAATCCATCAAACCCAGCGGTAGTTGTGGAGATTGACGGTATCGTGGAATACGGTAAGATCAAGCGTGGTAACCGTGAAATCGCGGTGAAGGCACGTACCGGCGAAGAGAAGAAGTATCTCATTCCGCTTTCCAAGCACATTCTTGTTCAAGATGGTGACTTCGTGCGCGCAGGTATGCAGCTTTCAGATGGTGCTATTTCACCGGGCGACATCCTCGACATTCAAGGTCCTACAGCGGTTCAGGAATATCTCGTAAACGAGATTCAGGAAGTTTACCGTTTGCAGGGCGTGAAAATCAACGACAAACACTTTGAGGTTATCGTGCGTCAAATGATGCGTAAGGTTGAAATTACCGACGCAGGTGACACGCGCTTCCTGGAGGGAACCAATGTTGACAAGGCTGAGTTCTTGGAAGAGAATGAGCTATTGTTCGACAAAATGGTTGTTGTTGACAACGCTGAGAGCGAGAAGTTTCAAATAGGCCAGATAATCAGTGTGCGCAGTCTGCGTGATGAAAATTCACAATTGAAGCGTAAGGATAAGCCAGAGATTGTAGCTCGTGAAGCCATCACAGCTACTGCACGTCCAATGTTGCAGGGTATTACCCGTGCGTCGTTGCAAACTGACTCTTGGATATCAGCGGCATCGTTCCAGGAAACAACCAAGGTACTTAATGAAGCAGCCGTTCAAGGTAAGACGGACTACCTCATTGGTCTGAAAGAAAACGTTATCGTTGGTCACCCAATACCTGCAGGAGCCGGCGTTCGCAGATTCCAAAAGATGATCGTAGGTAACAGTGAAGACTATGTGAATTTGGTTGCAAAGCGCGGAGGCGGATCTTCCGTTGAGCGCGAACAACACGCATAAAATTCTTCCACTTAAATTCTTGAAAGCCCCGCTCTGCGGGGCTTTTTTATTATACATAAATCACCTTCCATACCGAGGCCGAACAACGTTAAATGCAAATCCCTCGTGAACCAACGACTTAACCCACTCCATCTATTTCCATTGAATAAATCACGAATTCTAACTAAATCCAACACCCATAAAAAACATACGCTCTGTAAAATATATTTGCCAAGGACTACAATTAATTTCATTAACAGTAGTTTGCAGTGACGCTCATTATTGTAAAAAGTAAATAAACTGAAAGACTTCGCCGCGAGGGCAGAAAAAGTACACGATGCATAATCAAAACAAAATATTACGCGTATTTCAGCTGATTAATCTCCTTAAAACGGAGCCCGCCAAATCGATGCGCCATATTTCAGAGGTGCTTAACAGCACTGAGCGCACCCTGTATAGGTATTTCAATTTACTGGAAGAATTAGGCTTTCAAATTCAGCGCGACGAATTAAATCGAATTTTCATTCCGTCCGATCCTATTAGCAATGAAGTTGCATTCTCGCGCGATGAAATTGTATTCCTGAAAAAACTCCTTCAGTCGGCCGGCAAGAATGTAAAAATCAAGGATTCCATATTAAGCAAGCTGTTGGTTCATTCTGATGTGCAGATAGGAACACGTTTAGCGCTCAATGCACACCTCGGAAAAATTGTGGATGCTATTGGCAAGGGTATAGAAACGAAGAGACAGGTTATTTTACGTAAATATCATAGTTTTCACTCCAACTCTGTTTCAGACAGACTGGTAGAGCCCATTGCTTTTACAGAAAATTATGCGAGCCTCGTTGCGTACGAGATAAGTTCAAAACAAAACAAACTCTACAACATCGATCGAATAACTGGCGTAGAGATTACCAAGCACCCGTACAGAAACGGTAAGCATCATCGGGTAGAAGAATTGGATGCCTTCGGGTTTTCTCGTAAAGACAGCG
>CALQJP020000023.1 GCA_943330925.2 Chryseobacterium gleum | reverse complement strand
GTTGCCCCAAATCCGGAACCGGCTATAGTTAGCACAGAACCAGTTCCTGCAGTAAGTGTGGTTGGAGAAAGTGATGTAACACTGGCAACGGCCGTATTCCCACCCTGATTGGGAATAAACTTTTGCTGAGGCACAACAGCAGGCTTTCCGGTCATACCGGTTATTCGATTCATCAATGCATCAGCAGTTTCAAATCGATTGAACACATCACTCGAGGATCCGGTGATTTCATTGATCATAAATACCCCCTGCTTGGATGCATACGCTGCGAAACAATCATCCGTTGGCTTGGCACAATCCCAATACCGGGGAATGCGAGAAAGCATAATGACCATGCGTGCGCCGGGCTGAAACTCGATACGGTCCTGATATTCCATGAGCATACCATGCGCACGACCGCCTTCTACAACAAGAGTAACTTCTTGTGGAAGGCTGCCCTTCAACGACTGCAAAACGCGCAATTGATAATAGGTGTAAATCATCGTTTGCTTTTCATTCCAAAAGGAATTACCGGATACAACTTCGGCATACGCAATTCGATTGCTTTCATCTACCATTTGTTCGAACGGAAGCTTGTACATATTGCAATGCACTTCTTGCGCTTGGCCCATAAAAGCGAAGGCAAGGATTAGAATAATTGAATAAGTAATAGGGTGTTTCATAGGTGTGAATTTTGGTTCAAACCTATCTCCACTGCACAGGTTGATTCAATAGCAAATGTTTGCTATTATGCATAACACTTTGCTTCAAAGATGAGTATCGAGATAGCAAAAAATAGCTATACCAGCAATACCCGCCCTATTAAGTCCTTTTGCATGAATGCGAAATCTTCCTACGCTGAGTGCAAGGAGCTTTAACCAAAAGAACGAAAAACAAGGAACTGAACAATTCAATTAAAAGACCCATTCATACTGGACACCAATACCTCGGGGCGCTTCTGGCTTGGCGGGTCGCAATACCACGAACCGATTGAATATATTGGTGCAGTGCACTACCAATTTGTGACGCTTTCGAATGCATGCACCCAGGCGCAAATCGACTACTGCGGTGCCATGCATATTCGTTTGCCGGAAATGATCGAGACCGGGTATGAATACCGAAAAAACGGTGTCCACGCGTTCCATAAAACTGTATGCACGAAGGCCTGCACCGAACGTGAAACCCGACGAGTGCTCAACATCAACATTGCACTTACCCATGTGTCTGTAGCGATACTTCAGCAGCGGTGAACCTGCGTAAGGTTCAAGAGTATTAAATGTCTTGATGGCGTATTTCGTCGCATCCACAAACCGTGACAACTCAGGGTGAGCATCCGCATCGATAGGACACACATAGGTATAACCTGAGGCTATAAATAGTTTCCAACTTCCCAACGAGCCCTCCGCATTGAACGTTACTTCGGCACCTGCGATGCGTGCATTCGTAACATTCACACTCTTGAATCCCAATCCGAAAAGCGGATCGGTATCAGCACCCCATTTTCCAAACGTAAACTCGGTCATGTTTTTATAGCGCGTGTAAAACAGCGCGAGGTCAGCATAGGCCTGCCATTGGCGATACACAATCTTACGCTTGATACCTACTTCATAATTCCAGCCGCGTTCCGGATTAAGCTCCGGATTGGGATAGATATGCAGTATATCAATGTTGTATTTCAGAAACCGTTCTATACCCGACGGAAAGCGGAAGCCCTCACCATACGAGGCACGCAGCGACGTTTTCGGAGTGAGTCTGTAATTCAACCCGTATGACTGCACAGGCTTGGCAGGCGTAACAACCGTATCCACGCGGAAGTATTCGTAGCGCCAGCCGGCCTGCACTTCCAATCGCTCCCAAGAGCGTTGCAACTGAATAAAGGTGCCCGCTAAATTACCAACGTGCTTCCCTCCTAAGCCTCCATCAATAAATATACTTTGCGAGGCCGACACTCCGGTGCTCATAGCCACTTCCCACGGAAGTTCGCGCTTCATCTGGTAGTCGGCAGTGATGTTGTGCGCAATGGGTTCCATGCGGTCGTTGAGCGGCTGTGACGTCATGTAATAGCGCACTTTAGCCGAGTGTCTATTTTGAAAACAATCGGTCCATTTTACCCAAGGGTCAACCGATGTCCACAAGTCGTTGGTTGAAGGACTGGCATTGGAGCTAAAAGGCAGATAAGCACCCGTGGTATCGTTGGCCCAAAACAGAAACAGTCCCTGCTTCTTGTAAAGAATATTACCGTCGATACCCGCAGATACTTTTCCATCGCGGAAGAACTTGCGCGTCTTGAAACTGATGCGTCCTCTGCGTTCACTTTCACTCGTCAGAAAGCCACGCATTTCAAGTGCATTGGCACCCAGCACCACATCCACTCCGGAAGGTGTGGTGAAGGCATGCGAAGCGGATATACTGCTTTGAAAAGGAGTGCTCTTGCCCCACCACTTCTCCGCCTGCCCTGCCGGTTGGGCATACACCATGTGAAAAGTGGAAGCCTTGGTGCGTGTTCTGCCCTCGGGATAGAGCGTTCGAACCTGGATGATTCCATTGAGTGCGGAAGCGCCGTAGCTCACCGAGGCAGCGCCTTTGGTTACTTCCACCTGATCAACCAATTCCAACGGAACAAAATTCCATTTGATGTCGTTGCGATCGCTGGTCATCAGCGGCATATCATCGACCACGAGCAATACCCTGCTTCCTGCTCCAAAGGCATAGCTGCTTCCGCCGCGAATGGAGGCTTGGCCATCCAGGATATTGATACCCGGCAAGCGTTCAATAGCATCGCTGAGGTTGGGCGTGATCTTGCGCGTCAAATCGGCCGCTCGAATTACTTCCATGCTCACCGTGAGCTTCTCGATGGGCTTGATGTATTTGGTGCCGCTGACCACCATCAGATTCAAGAGGTTTTCCGAGGGAGTGAGTGTGATGACCACCTTTTCGTTCGGCACCAAATCAACCGCCTGATTAAAGGGTTCATAACCGACCATCTCGCACTTCACAATGCGCATTCCCAATAGCGGGAAGCAAGCCACACCGAGCGAGTCAGTAACCAACGTTATTTTATCATCGAGCTGCACCGCAACATAAGGGAGCGACTCACGCGTTTGGCCATCTACAACCTGCACACACGATTGAGCATGCCCAACCGACGACAACAGAAACCAACCGAAAAAGCAAACAAATAGACGCAGCACAGACATGGTGTTTGGGCAAATATATTCAATGAGCAGAATGCGACTTATCAAAGAACATTGGCAACTGCTGCTACTGACTATTGCAAGTGTTGCTATTTTTGTAACTCATTCGGCGATTGCTTAACTGCACACCGGCATCGTAAAAGCCGGTGCGACCCCACCTGACGGTCGACGTTGGAGACAATTTATGATCAAAGAACACATTGACCGACTATTAAAGTCGCGCTTCTCGCGCGATACAATATGGTTGATAGGAGCGCAAGCCGTATTGATGATATCCGGTTTTGGTGTCAACCTGATTGTGGGGAAAATTCAAGGCGCCGACGCACTCGGAGTATTCAGTCAGGCCTTGGCCTTCTACACCATTCTCTCCACCTTTTTTGCGTTGGGCCTCAACAACACCATCACCAAGAAGATAGCAGAAGGGCAGCGTTCGGCAGAAGAGACACAGAGTATTCTCACAACCAACCTCATCATCACAGCATGCTTCTCCGGGCTGTTCAGTGCGATTGTTAGTACCGTGGCCATGAGGCGCCCCGACTTTTTCAGTTCACCTGAGTTGGCTGCAGTAGTGCACATACCGATGCTTGCCCTTCCCTTTTTCAACATCAACAAAAACTTCGGCGCCTATTTTTCGGGTTTGCGGTTGCAGAAGCGATTTGCACAGCAGCGCATCTTACGTTGGACGATTATCATCCTCTTCGTTTCAGTAACGGTTTACACCAAACGGCCTTCTGAAGACACGCTATGGTGCTTCTTAGCCGCTGAGCTCACTGTCTTTCTACTCAACCTCTTTCAGCTGCGCGGCAGAGTTAAACTGCGCATCAGCAGAAGCACAATCGTCGACAACCTCAAGTTCGGCATGAAGACCTATGTGGCCGAACTCATCTCCGTATTGAATGCCTCACTCGATGTAATATTGATTGGCTATTTCCTGACGAATGCAGAAACAGGCATCTACAGCTTCATTGTGTACTTCGCTAAAACGCTGTATATCTTCCCGGGTATCATGATGCAGAACTTCAGCCCGATCGTATCGAAAACGTGGGCAACCGGAAAACTGGATGAACTGAAAGCGCGCATGTACTCCATTCGCCGCATGAACCGGATAGTGGTAAGCCTGCAGTTGATTGCACTCCTGATTTTCTATCCAATTGTGACCCTATTCATCAAACAAGAATTCAACAACACATTCAGCTTGTTTCTGATTTCGGTTGCGGGGGCATACATTTTCTCACTCATTTCCTGGTCGGGCTCAATGTTGATTATGACAAACAAGTTGAATGAGAACATTCTTCGCACTGCCTTCATCATCATCGCATCAGCAACGTGCACGCTCTCCTTTACGTGGGGTTTTGGCATATTGGGCGCCGTTGTCGCATACGCAACCAACAATGTGATAGCCTTTGTGGCCTCACGTCATTTCATAAAGCGTACGCTGAAAATTTCGATTACCTGACCTTTAGGCACGAGGCATAGACCTCCAAAAGAGACTTCACAATTTGCGGTGGGAAGAGTCCGCGTTTTTCGAGTATCTCGCGACCACCTGTATACTTGTGTTCTCTGCGATATTGGGCCGCTTGCTCGATGGCTTCACCTATCAAACGCGCATCGTATCCAACCAAATAATGTCCAGGCATATGCTCTAACAACTCAGGCACATCGCCAACTCGAGTTGAAACAATGGGGGTGCCGCAAGCCATTGCCTCCTTGATGAACTGCGGGGAACCTTCACTGTGTGAAGTCATCAGCGCAACGTCGCATGCATTCAAGAGCACGGCAACTTCTTCGCGTGATTTATTTTTCAACTCAACCAGGCGAACATTTCGATGTGCGATGTGCGCAACAGCTTGTTGAGCCAACGGGGCATTCTTCACCGGCCTGTCGAATGATGAAGAGAACAAAACAACAAACTCATCGGGCGACCAATTCAATCGCTGTCGGCAAGCCGCAGCATCCATCGGCTGAAAGATGGATGGGTCGACCGCACAAGGAATAACATACAACCTCTGAACATTCAGCAAGTGCTTCATTTGCTGAGACACTACAATTTGCTTGCTGGTCAAGAACATCGACAGCCGTGCAAACCGCCTCAGGCCTGGAACATTTACATCAGAACCATGAAACGTAACCACCACAGGTACCATTCGCTGAAGTGCAGCAAGCAGAGCCGACATACCACCATGCGCATGCACCACATCAGGCTTGAACGATTGAATGGCTGATCGAAGGGCTGATAAATTCCTGAGGTATCCTGCAGCACCCTTTCCTTTAATCAGAAAAATAGAAACATCCACTCCTGCAGACTGAAGTTGACTGGCTTGCTCCTTCACGAATGGACTTGCATTGCCACTGTTTCCGCTGCATACGAAAAGGATTTTCATGCTATGCCTTTTTTTGATATGCTAGTTTCAACTGCTCGATTAAGAACGGATTCGGATCATCCAGCGTTTGTATATAGGACGCCAACTTTTCGAGTGCATGTTTTTTGCGATTGCTATCCGCAAGCATCGTATCTAACTCAGCCAATAATTCTGATGCATTGCGAGCGTGGACGATCGACAAATGCTTGCTTTCTTCATTGACATTGGTAACTTCAAGCTTGTTGATATAGATCGCAGGAGTTCCGAGCATTGCGCATTCAGAGGCCATGGTAGCACCCTCACCAACATACAGATCCGCTTCTGCCAATACGCTGTGTATTTCGTGAGGAGGCACTTTGATGCGCAGGTGCTCCAGGTTTTCGGGCAAGGCACCTTCAGCAGAGATGAATATTTTATGGGAAGGCTTCAGTTTGTCAACTAACCGCATCGTTGTTTCATAATCGATTCCCTTGACACCATAATCGTGCGAGGCGCCCCAGGACACAAAACGGAGAAATGCGAAGGGTTCATCGGACGCCAACCCCAATTTCTGTCGAATGGTTGCACTTTCTGTTCTGTGCTTCGGATGCAGATAAAACAATTCCAAAAAAGAATTCATGCGAACCTGCTTAGGTCCTAAATCCAGATTGAAGCAAAAAGGAGTAATTACCTTGTGCGTAAATGGGAGATAGAATTTTCTGGCTAGTGTAGCGTGTTCAGTATCATCGAGCGCTATATGAGGCTTCCGAAGAAGCCAACTCACCTGACTTGCATAGGGAGAAACCACACTCAAAAAAACATCCGGCTTGAAGCGCAACGCAGCAAACAGAATCAAACAATCTGCATACAGCATGTAGAGCAATTTGCCGATGCGAGAAGTAGCTCCCTTCCCTCTTGACATGTAGGGAATTCCATATGCATTCAACAATTGCTGACTCACTTCCTTGTCACGTGATATAACAACAAACCGATGCCCCTCTTCTGACATCGTCTTCACAACGTTCTTAAAGTAATGCACGTGTGCAGGATGTCCGATATCTATTAGTACTTTCATTTTTCTCTCATTCTATCTTCACCGGCCGGGTATCAATTCAGCCACATACTCTTTATTCTGCTGTTGGTTTACGAAGTTCCCTAAAATGGCTCCCAAAAAAACAAAGACGATCAGCCGGTAACTTACGTGATACATCTGGCCGGCGGTTGAAGTAATGAATTGATTTACCAACAACATCCAGAAGGTTGAGAGCAGGAGAATTCGCTCTTTAGGAAACATGCGCAGGTTGTTTCTTACTCGCATCATGGAGCGAAACAACTGGTAAAAAAGTAGAAAATACAGAAACAGTCCTACAAGGCCGATGGTGTTGACGATTAGGTTAAAGTCAACATGCAGATTGCGTTCACCAAATAGTCCGTCGGCATAATTGCCCACTGAGTTAAATCCTTCAAGTCCCAGCAGGCTCTTGGCTGGATTATCAAATGACGTTACCTCATCCCACACATAATAACTTTCCAGATATCTGCCCTCACGCTCTATGGCTCCGCTTTCAAATCGATTGCTGCGCAATTCCAATCGTTCCATTACAATATCCTGAACCAGGAGAAACGAGCAAACCGCAGCAAATGCAATCAAAATCGCCGAACGAATCCAACTCAGATTCTTCGGCACGAAGAACATGCGAGTGAGATTGCCGGTAATCAATCCAATTACGGCAATGCGCTTTATCGACACAAACACAAGCATTGCGTTTCCAATAGCGCCGGCGATACCAGCAAGTCGTAAAAACCGATTACCTTTCAAAAAGCCGACTGCTAATGGCGCCAAAAGCACCGCGTATGTAAACACATTCCACGCATCATCCAAGTTACCTACTCGAAAGTTGGATTTATCGGAATACACCGATTGCCCCAGCTGAAAACGTTGACTCAGAATGAAATTGGCTCCGAGAATGAGGTAAACCCAAACGATGGATATGCTCAACTTTTTTATTTCGCGCAGCGTATTGAACAAATGAAATCCAACGGCAAAGGATGCAATCGGAATGCATATCTTCAAGGTAATCACAGCGGATTTCGCGAAGTCAGACACAAAAAGAAGCTGAGCCAAACAGTAAAACACAAATACAAGGATGCACGAGTAATAGGTGTGCTTGCCTGCGAACCTTACCAAGGTGTAAATGACCAATAGGAGCAAAACAAACGCACGCAGCAACGGCAACCAAGACAGCTGCTCTGAAAACAGCAGCAACGTATCGATCAACACGTTGAGCGGCAACAGGAAATACGCGATCTTCTTCAGCATGCGCTTTTATGCATTGGGATAACAACTGCGTTAGAGACCGCCAAAATACAATTGAACAGCAAGGAAAAAACCTTAGCAACTAACACTATTGAACTAAAAACTTTGGCTGTTTTGTTGAACGTAGGATGCATACATTTGTTTACCTAATCTAACCATGGAAGGCTCAGCGTTTTTCCATACTCATTTAAACACCCGACTGAAATCGGAACACTTTCCGGCTTTGGTGGAACCCTTGTCTATGTTGCTCACTGAGCATCAAAGGCAAACGCTCTTCTTCCGAGAGTGTGACTCGGAAACTGATTTTACGACGGTCGGTAGTGGTGTCTCATTTTTCACGGAAACCCCGATGAACGACGTGAGACGCATCAACAAGTTTCTGGAGCAAACCAACGAGGTCATGGATGAAGGGCAGTTGTTTGTAGGGTCGTTTGAAACGTACCGTGCCCGCCGCAACCGCATCTCTTTCTACAAAGTGCCTGTGTTGAAATACGCCTGGACAACCTCCGAGTTTATTTTCCTGCGCATCTTTCCGAAGGTGCCCGTTTTGAAGCAGTTGTATTTCAGTGTTACCGGTGGTAAAGGGCGCCTGCTGTCGAAGGCGGAAATGTTGGGTCGCTTGGTGTGTTGTGGTTTTGACATCGTATCGCATGAGTCCATCAACGGCATTACATGGTTTGCCGCGAAAAAAGTAAAGGCACCTGCCTATGATACAAACGCCAGCTACGGACCGATTTTCAAGATGCGCCGCATTGGCAAAGGAGGCAGGATTTTCCATGTATTGAAATTCCGGACCATGCATCCTTACTCGGAATATCTGCAGGATTATGTACTCAAACGCAACGGATATGCCGCCAGCGGCAAGCCCGCCGACGATTTCCGACTCACGCCCTGGGGCAAGTTCATGCGCCGCTATTGGCTCGACGAGTTGCCACAACTGCTGAATGTTCTTAAGGGAGAAATGAAATTGGTGGGTGTTCGCCCCGTTAGCCCCCGCTATTTCGAAGACATCCCGCCGCATCTGCAAGAGCTTCGTGTTACTCAGAAACCGGGATGCATTCCTCCTTATGTTGCACTGGATCGTAAGCCGTCGGTTGAAGGAGTACTCAAAGCGGAGGAGGAATATCTGCTCGAGAAAAAACGCAATCCGTATTTTACCGATACCCGTTATTTCTTTCAGGCTATCTACAACATTGTAGTGAAGCGCAAACGCAGCGCATAGCTTATTCATGCTTAATTTTGACCTATGTACTTTTTACAAAAGGGAATCATTGCTTGTTGTGCAGCAGTGCTGTTATTCTGCAGCTGCAACACCAAGAAAGACATTGTCTATTTTCAAGGCAAACCCACTGAGTTCGCCTCAAATTCGTCTTATAATCCGACCATCAAACCCGACGACCTGTTGTCGATTCTGGTAATGGCCAACGACGAGAAGTCGACGGTTTTGTTCAACTTACCACAGGCGGTTGGCAACAATTTGTACGGCGGATATTCGCAAGGGGCCCCCACTCCTCCCGGTTATTTGGTAAACTCGGAAGGAAACATCGAGTTTCCGGTCATTGGCACCATCCATTTGGCAGGCCTTACCAGAACGCAAGCCATCGACGTCATCAAAGAGAAACTGGGATCGTACATAGTGAGCCCCACCATTTCGTTGCGCATTCTGAATTTTCGTGTTACCGTGCTCGGTGATGTGCGCAACCCTGGCACTTTCACAATTCCCAATGAACGCATAACGCTACTGGAAGCGCTGGGCGTTGCAGGCGATTTACTTATAACAGGAGAACGACACAACATTTTGGTCATTCGCGATGAAGATGGAAAACGCAAGGAGTATCGCCTCGACCTCACGCAAGAGAGCCTATTCTCATCACCCGTCTATTATCTTCAGCAAAACGACGTGGTCTATGTTGAACCCAACCGCGCGAAAAGAAATTCATCGGTAATCAATGCATCCAATACCGGCATTGTCATATCAAGCCTATCACTCGTGCTTACAACGCTTATTCTTATTTTCAAATAGCCATGATGGATCATCCGGCAGAAATGCAGCCCGACAACACGCCTTCACTCGGTGAAATCGTGCTGAAGTACCTCTCCTACTGGCGATGGTTTCTGATATCCCTGACGCTTTGTCTTGGATTGGCCTTCGTATATCTGCGTTATACAGTACCTATGTATGAAGCATCTGCAACGGTGCTTATCAAAGATGATAAAAACGGAAAGTCGTCGCTGCGCGATGAGCTTTCTGCATTTGAAGACCTTGGCATTCTCTCGGCTAATCAAGACCTCGACAATGAGATAGAGATACTTCGATCGCGCTCACTCATGATGGAGGTAATCGACGAGCTCCACTTAAATGTTCGCTACTACACCTTTGGCCGCCCCATCATGCACGAACGGTATGAGGGCACTCCTATTCAGCTGCAGCTCATAACCCCCGAGCTGCCCGATTCTTCACAAGAATTCAAATGGAACATCCTGCCAAAATCGGATAGTGAATACGAGCTCACCAATGCGTTGACAGGGGAAACCTCGCAGCATCGCTTTGGTGATACGCTTCGTTTTGAATTCGGATACGGCTGTTTTCGTGCCACTCGCCATTACAACGCGTCGCATTACAATCACAAGTTCGTTACCGAAATCGTTTCACCGGAAAAACTTGCGCTCGAGTTTTTAGAGAACCTGAAGATCACACCCGTTAACAAAGATGCCAGTGTATTGAAGTTGGTCTTCCGCGATGGATTGCCTGATCGCGCAACAGCCGTGCTGAATACGCTCATTGCCATTCACAACAAACACGCTATCGAAGACAAAAACCAGATCAGTCGCAACACCGCCAACTTCATCAACGAGCGTATTCAGTTTATCACAAATGAGCTTGCTGTGGTAGAATCGGAAGTTGAGACATTTAAAAAGGAAAACAAACTCACGGATATTGGTTCTGAAGCCGGCCTAATTGTGAGCTCCGGTATTAATGCCGAGCAAGAAATACTCGAGTGTGAAAACGAAATTTCACTGAACAACTTCTTGGTGGAAGAGATGAACAGCCGCAACACGATAGAAGACTTGTTACCCGCCAATCTCGGACTCAAAGACGAATCGGTCAATTTCATGATCTGGGAATACAACAAGCTGGTGTTGGAGCACAACCGATTGAAGGCAAGTGCAGGAGAAAAAAACCCGGCAACGGTGGCGCTCGAACCCGAGCTAACGAAGTTGCGCAACTCCCTTCGCTCGAGCTTCGAGAACACGTTGAAAGCACTCAAAATAAAACTGGATGGACTCAACAAATATGCGAGAGGGATCAACAGTAAAATTCAAGATGTGCCCACGTTCGAGCGCGCTTTCCGCGACATTCAACGCCAGCAACAAATCAAGGAGTCGTTGTATTTGTACTTGCTCCAAAAGCGCGAGGAGACCAACATTGCACTTGCCGTTACAGTAGCGAATGCAAAGACCATCGACCCTGCCTATTCCAACAAAAACAAAATCAGCCCGAAGTATGCATTGGTTTATGGAGTGTGCTTGTTGCTCGGGCTCCTATTGCCGGTTGTGCTGCTGTATCTGGTAGAGTCGCTCAACACCAAGGTGAAGAGCAAGAAAGACCTTCAAAAATTGTCTGTGCCCTATTTGGGTGAAATACCCGAGATGAAAGTTCAAAGTTCGCATCTCGTATACAGCAACACAGACCGCTCCATCAATTCGGAGGCATTTCGCATGCTTCGCACCAACATTGACTACCTGTGCGCAGGCATGCCCGATGGCGCGCGCGTGGTAGGCATTACATCCACCATTGGGAAGGAAGGAAAATCCTTTATGTCGATTAACCTCGCAGAATCATTGCATTTTGCAGGGAAGCGCACGGTGCTGGTTGGAACCGATTTGCGGCATCCGAAACTGGCCAGCTACCTCAAAGTAGAAGATCCAAAAGGACTGAGTTATTACCTCGCCAAACCAACGGCAACCATTCAAGAGGTAATCATGAAAAGCGAAAAGTCATTCCATTTCGATTTGATTGCTTCAGGGCCTATACCGCCGAACCCCTCTGAAATGCTCATGAGCAACCGATTCAATGAGTTGCTTGCAGAACTGCGTAAAAACTATGATTACATCGTTGTCGATACAGCACCTATTGGTTTGGTATCCGATGCCTATCATATTTCCAATCAGCTCGACTGTTTCGTTTACATCATCAACACCAAACTGATTCGCAAATCGCAACTCGAAATCATTGAGGCGATGCATACCGCCGGGCGATTGCCTCGAATGGGCATTGTCCTCAACCGATACAAAGCCATGCGCGGCTATGGATACGGATATGGTTATGGCTATGGTTATAACGGCGATTATTTACCGAAGGCTAACGGCAAATCGAATGGCTAGTAGCGTTCATCCATAGCAAATACCGGCTCCCGATTCTTCCAGGCTCCCGAGGTAAAATCGGGTATTTCAACCATGGCACCATCGCGTGCGACCGACTCTTCGGATAATGGTGTTATCGCATACCACGTGGCGAGGTCATACACATCGAGCGCGAAGGGCAACTTGTTTTTCACGCACTCAATAAACGAGTTCAGCACGAAGAAATCCATTCCTCCGTGGCCTGCCGTTTCAGCCTCCTTCGCATAGCGCTTCCAAAGCGGATGGTCGTATTTCTCAATCCACTCTTTCGAGTTTTCCCAGCGATGGCTGTGCTTCATCTCGCGTTCAAAATAAACAAAGCCCTGATCGGGATCGCCCCAACCGAAGTCCTGCCACAAGCCTTGCGTGCCTTGAACTCGGAAACCAAGATTATACGGGCGTTGCAGCGAGGTATCGTGCGTGAGCAAAATAGTCTCACCGTTGGCGCATTGTATCTGTGTGGTCACCACATCACCTTGCTTAAATGCAACGCTTGCATTGGGATGAACAGCTCCACCATTTTCGTGATTGACGATGTAGTTGTTTAGTCCACGGGCCTTGGACGAAAAAGACGATAGTCGCACCAACCGATTCCCTCGATTAATATTCAGCATGGTTGACACAGGCCCCAAGCCATGCGTAGGGTACAACTCACCGTTGCGATTCACATAATGGTTGGTGCGCCACTTGGCTTCACTGTATCCCTTTTCACCAAACTCAACACCGGAGTTGTAGGCCGATTGTCCGTCGTTGAAAAGCACGCCGCGTAAATCGTGTTCATAGCCGCCTTGCGCATGCACCAGTTCACCAAACAAACCCGTGCGAACCATATTGAGCACGGCCATCACATCGCGCCGATAGCAAACGTTTTCCAGCATCATAATCGGCACTCCTGTTTCCTCTTGCGTGCGCACATACTCCCAGCATTCACCCAGCGTCATTGCACCGCAAACCTCCATACCCACGGTTTTGCCTGCGCGCATGGCATCGCACCCATGCCGCGCGTGCCATTCCCAAGGCGATGAAACAATGACGGCGTCGATATCATTACGCTGCAGCATTTCGCGGTAGTGATAATCGCCGTTGCCATATTCGGCTGCAGGCGACTTCCCATACTTTTTCAGGAGCGCCTGTGCATCGGCCATCATGCGCGCATCCGGATCTGCAAAAGCTACCAGCTCCACATCATTACGCTTCAACAATTCTTCGATGTGCGACTGACCTCGAAACCCGACGGCGATCATACCCAGTCGTACCTTTTTATCAACAGGAGGACTAGCTGCTCGCAAAACATTTGGCGCCAAAAGCCCGCCAGCAGTGGCCATTGCAGTAGTTTTTACAAAATTTCGTCTGTTCATAGCGCACACATTTTCGACGCAAAATAGCTCTTTCAATGCATGCTGTGTCAATCTGAAGGCAATTACTTTCGACGCACAAATTCTTTGCATTAACCAACTTTTTTTAGATGAAAACGATTGTTAGCATGCTCTTCCTCATCTGCGCAATTCTAACCGCAGGCGCTCAGGAGTTTCAGCCATCCTCCGGTTTTATTGTAGCTAAAAAATTTCGGGTAACACGACCACTTCGCGATCTGCAAGGTGTTCCGGAAAAAAGCAATCAGGAGGAAGAAATCCGCGAATCAAAAGATCGTTTGAAGCGCCTGCCACAATACTTCGAATTCACCGGAGCCGATGGCGCCCCTTACCACAATGACGACGCCAGCATGCAGAAAGAGATGGGCACCAAAAACGGAACTCAGTTGCGCGCCAACTTCGCAGGTCAGTCGAGCGGTGGATCTCGTCCGTTCGATCCATCCGGTGCTGTAGGCCCGAACCATTACGTTCAATTGATCAACGCCACGACCTTCCGCGTATACAACAAATCGACGGGTGCTACTATTGGTTCTGCCCAATCGCTTGGTGCATTGTGGAACCCGGACACTCAAAACAACGGCGACCCCATCGTGATGTACGACAAGGCCGCTGACCGCTGGTTTCTGGCCCAATTCGGGTCGTTCTTCAACAATGAAATCTACATCGCCATCTCAACAACCGGCGATCCGCTGGGCTCTTACTACACGTATACATTCGACTCACCCGCATTTCCCGATTACCTGAAGTTCAGCGTATGGCAAGATGGTTACTACATGACTGCCAACACCAATACACAGCGTGTGTTTGCTTTTGAACGCGATGCTATGCTTGCAGGTACGCCCGGAGCGCGCAGTGTATACGCTTCTTTCAATCCACCCGATGGCGGCGGATTCTTTGTTCCGCTCACCGGTTGCGCTGCAGACGGCACATTACCGCCCGCAGGCACTCCTTGTCCAATCTTCTCCTACTCCGACAATGGCTGGGGGGGTGGCAACCAAGACAGGGTGAATATTTATAACATGACCGTCAACTGGACGCCCAACACACCTACCGCCTCGATAGCAGCCGCAAACAACGTCAATACAGCGGCGTTCGACGGGTCGTACAACACTAACTGGGACGATGTATCTCAGCCCGGAACCACGCAAAAACTGGACGGAATTGGCGGCGTATGCATGTACCGTGCGCAATGGAAAACATGGGGTGACCACAATTCAGTGGTGCTCAACTGGGCAGTGAAAATCAGCAACAGCCAACGCAGTATCAAATGGTGCGAGCTTCGCCAAGATCCATCAACAGGTACTTGGTCGATGTATCAAGAGGGAATCTACACACCCGATAGCGACACCCGTTGGATGGGGAGCATCATCATGGACGACAATGGGTCCATCGGGTTGAGTTACATGAAAACCAATTCGAGCACAACCTTGTATCCGGGGCTCTACTACACGGGCCGCCGCAATTGTGATCCACTAGGCACAATGCCTGTTACTGAGCAACTGGTTGTGGGAGGCACAGGATCACAAACGGGCACGAACCGCAACGGTGATTATGCGCACGGAAGCCTAGACCCCGATGGTGTTACTATTTGGAGCACGAGCGAATACATGGGCGGATCAACAGGATCCGGGGCAGCACGCACACGCATTTTCTCCTACCAAATAGAGCCTTGCCCGGCAGCGTCGGTAAGTATTGCCATAGAAGGCACTCCCACTCCGGTTTGTATTGGCGAGGCAATTGCATTAACGGCAACACCTGAATTCGGGGGTACTTCGCCACAGTTCGAATGGTTTGTAAACGGAGTTAGTGTAGGAAACAACAACGACACACTCTTGCTGTCGAATGCTCAAAATGGAGACGTTGTAACCTGCAGCATGCTTTCCAACGACCCTGTATTAGAAATACCAACAGCCGGCTCCAACGAGGTGACCTTAGAGATTATTACGGAGGCAGTTCCATCGGTAAGTATCACGACCGCTGAAGAAATTGTTTGCGAAGGACAAGCAGCACTGCTCCTTGCAACTACTGAAAATGCAGGTGCTTCGCCACTCTATCAGTGGTTTGTGAATGGCGCTGCAATAGGCTCAAACAACGATACGCTGAGCTATACCTTTAGCTCATCCCAAGACGTGACCTGCACCCTCACCTCTTCACTGAGTTGCGCGTCGCCTTCCGATGCATCGAGCGCGGTGCTTACGGTTTCACCTCAAACCCTGGTTACTCCTTCTGTGTCGATTATCGCGAGCACTGATACGATTATGGTTGGCGGGTCTGTAACATTTACTGCAACGGCTGTAAATGCGGGCAACGCTCCTGCTTTTCAATGGTACATCAATGGCCTCTTATTATCCGGCGCTACATCGTCCACCTATACTACCAACACGATCGGCAATGGCCAAACCATTACCTGTCGTATTGTAGGCCAAGTTCCATGCAGCTCAACCTCAACAGTTACAAGCAACGGCATAACTATGGTAGTTGAACAACCCAACGCTGTATTGGAATGGAATAGCGCTGCAGAAATGCTCATCTACCCCAACCCTTCCATGGGCGCGGTAACCTTCAAGTCGCAGCATGCAGGCACATATTACATCGTGAATGAAGCCGGACAATTGGTGCGTGAAATCAGCCTCAACAACTCCAACAACTTCGAACTTCAGATCACCGACCTCGCTTCAGGAGTGTATGTCGTAGCCGGTCAGAACGATTTTGGAATTGTGAAAGAGAGATTGGTCATCGTGCGTTAATGACTAGTGGCTAGTGACTAATGACAAATTAAAAGGCCCACGTGAAATTTCATCGTGGGCCTTTTCAATTATTAAAACTACTGATTACCCTTTTCTAGATTAGTCATTAGTCATTAGTCATTGGTCACCAGTCATTCGTCATTCGC
>CALQJP020000022.1 GCA_943330925.2 Chryseobacterium gleum | reverse complement strand
TTTTCTGAGCGCGAGATCCTGTACAAGGTTCTCTTCGATATGAAAAACGACTTGAATGATTTGAAGAAACTCGTTGGCGGTTTGATGCAGTCGGGGGTTGAATTTGCCCACGATGCAGGCAACGCGGATTTGATACAGCGCGTTTTCGCTGGCGATCATCAACCAGCCGTTTCAAATCACCAGGCGCCTGCTAACGGCGTAATTCGATTGCCGCAGTCAGCAGAGCCTGTAATCGAAGTGGAAGAAACACTTTCGCTTCAAAACTCTGAGCGCGAGCTCATCGAAAAAGCCCTGAAAAAACACCGCAATAAGCGTAAATACGCCGCAGAGGAACTCGGTATTTCAGAGCGCACGCTCTACCGTAAGATTAAAGAATATAACCTTTCATAGTAATGCGATTCCTGTTGACCATAGCTGTTGCAATTGCCACGATCGTATCGGGTTGTGGCGTTTATTCATTCACCGGAGGGCAATACAGCGGAGCCAAAACATTTTCCGTTGATTACTTCAAGCCCCAATCCGCATTGGCAACACCTCTGTATGCGCAGCGATTTACTGAATCACTCAAAGACCTGCTGCTGGCGCAAAGTCCGTTGCGACTAACCGAGCGCAACGGTGAACTCAACTATTCGGGATCCATAGTCGATTATCGCACTGCACCCATAGCTGTGCAGTCGGGAGCCGCAGAAACAGCCTCTCTTAACCGCCTTACCATAACAGTAAAGCTTAAATACGAAAACAGTCTGGAGCCGGAATTGGGCTTTGAAAAGACATTTTCCAAGTTTGCAGATTATGACGCAAACCAAGATTTGTTTACTATTGAAGAGAGTTTGTGGTCGCTCATAAACGAGCAACTCACTCAGGAAATTTACAACGCCAGCGTTGGCAACTGGTAGAACGATGCGCAAAGAAGAACTCCATAAAGCCCTGATGCACCCGGAACATCTTTCGGACGAGCAGCTTATGGAGTTGCGCGAAACGGTGGCTCGTTTTCCTTTTTTTGGTGCGGCTCAGATTGCTCTTACACGAGCCTTCAAAGCGCGAGGCGATGTTCAGTTTACCGATCAGTTGTCGCAGGCATCTATCTACACAGGGCACAGAGCCTCGTTGTATAATCGACTGAAGGGTATCAATGCAACTCAAACGTCATCTACCCTGCCCGATGAGCCTGTTGCAGTTCCTCCGGCTACAGTCGCTGAAGAAACCACACTGGCCTCGCTTATTCTAGAAAATGAAGCAGCGCCAATCACAGAGCAAGCCCCGGAAACTATCATCACCCCTGAGGCTGCTCCTATTGCTGAGATTGAAGAAGTAGTAGCGCGCATCGAAATAGCGGAAGTAGAAACTGAAGAACCAATTGAAGTTGCGCCGGCACTGAAGCTCAGCGAACTTGAACCTCTGGAAGCACAATTTTTGGTGAGTGCTCTCAGTACCTCTATTGAGATGGAAGTACAGCCGGAACATAGTGCGGAGCAACACGAGTCATTACCCGATGCCGATTTGGAGCCGGATGACGAAAACTCCTATGCTGCTTTAATCTACAGAAGAGCCCAACGCAAGCATCTGCTTCCGGAAGAAAGACCGAGCAACACTAGCCAGCCCGAGGAAGACACGGAAGCAGACGACGATTTGCCCGCTTTTCAATCAACTCCTCTTTCACACGGTGTTCAGCGCATTCGTTCCACTGACTCAAAGCAACATCAGCGCGATTTGATTGATCGTTTCATACATACTGAACCTCAAATAGCACGTGGAAAAGCCGGAGATTATCCAACCGGAAACCTAGCCAAAGACAGCCTGGAGGATGATTTCAGTATGGTTACCGAAACAATAGCTATTCTATTCGCAAAACAGGGTAAATTGGACAAGGCCCGCAAAGCTTTCCGCAAATTGATGGAACAACATCCCGAAAAAAGTATTTACTTTGCAGCCCAGTTAAAAAATTTAGAACAATTTAAAAAGTAATATCATGGCATCGTTCATCGTCATTCTTATCGTAATCATTGCATTATTGCTGGCGCTTGTTGTGTTGGTACAAAACCCGAAAGGCGGTGGATTGGCCGTTGGCTTTCAAGGCACAACGCAAGTTGGAGGCGTGCAGCGCACAGCCGACTTCCTTGAAAAAGCAACTTGGTATCTCGGAATTGCCCTGTTTGTACTTTGCTTGATTTCTGCTCGCTGGTACACCAGTTCTGCGATTAGCGAAGGCGGTTCAGAGCCTGCAGCTACTGAGCAAACTACTGAACAGCCTGCAGAACAAGCACCTGCCGAAGGACAGTAAAAGAAACATAGGATTCACTCCGTTAAATGTCAGTGTGTCGCTTACACTGACATTTTTTTTGTCCATATCTGACAAAATTTTCCAATGCCCGCCTTGGCATAAAAGGTGACAACGGCGGATTCGCAATTCAAAAAATCAATTAACCGATTAAATAAATTCATCATGTCAGTTAACGTAAAACCCCTTGCAGACCGCGTGCTCGTTGAAGCCAGCCCTGCAGAAACAACCACTGCCAGCGGCATTATCATTCCCGACACAGCGAAAGAAAAACCACAACGCGGAAAAGTTGTAGCGGTAGGTGCCGGCAAGAAAGATGAGCCAATGACCGTAAAGGCCGGCGACACTGTACTATACGGAAAATACTCTGGAACGGAAATCACTGTTGATGGTAAAGAATACCTCATCATGCGTGAAGCCGACATCTTCGCAATCGTATAGTATTCAAATCAAGTTCAACAATCATTCGAAAAAAGAATAAACCATGGCAAAAGAAATAACCTTTAATACCCAGGCCCGCGAAAAGTTGAAAGCAGGTGTAGACGCATTGGCCAACGCAGTGAAAGTGACACTCGGTCCGAAAGGCCGCAATGTGGTAATCGACAAAAAATTCGGCGCTCCGCACATCACCAAAGATGGTGTATCGGTTGCGAAAGAAATCGAGCTGAAAGACCCAATCGAAAACATGGGTGCTCAAATGCTGAAGGAAGTGGCCAGCAAAACTGCTGATATCGCAGGTGACGGCACCACTACGGCTACCGTTTTGGCTCAAGCTATCGTTACTGCCGGATTGAAAAACGTGGCCAGCGGTGCCAATCCAATGGATTTGAAGCGCGGTATCGACAAGGCTGTGGAAGCCGTTGTTGCCGACCTCAAGAAGATTTCACGCACGGTGGGCAGTGACAATGCTAAAATCAAACAAGTTGGTTCTATTTCAGCCAACAACGACGAGGCAATCGGAACCTTGATAGCCGATGCAATGGCGAAAGTGGGCACCGAGGGTGTTATCACTGTTGAAGAAGCAAAAGGCACAGAAACCGAAGTGAAAACAGTGGAAGGTATGCAGTTCGATCGCGGTTACTTGTCGCCATACTTCGTGACGAATGCCGAGAATATGGAAGCCGACTTGGAAAATGCTTTCATTCTCATTTATGACAAGAAAGTAAGCACCATGAAAGAACTTCTTCCTGTGCTTGAAAAAACAGCTCAAACAGGTCGTCCGTTGCTCATCATCGCAGAAGATGTAGATGGCGAAGCGTTGGCAACACTCGTTGTAAATAAAATACGCGGTGCTCTGAAAGTTGCTGCAGTGAAGGCTCCAGGCTTCGGCGATCGTCGCAAAGCTATGTTGCAAGACATTGCAATTCTTACAGGCGGTCAGGTTATCAGCGAAGAAACCGGCTTGAAACTAGAGAATGCTACGCTGGAAGATCTAGGCCGCGCCGAGAAAATTACAGTCGACAAAGACAACACGACAATCGTAAACGGCACCGGAAGCAAAGACGCGATTCAAGCGCGTATTGGTGAAATCAAGGCTCAAATCGACAAAACAACTTCCGACTACGACCGCGAAAAACTGCAAGAGCGTCTTGCCAAGTTGGCCGGTGGTGTTGCTGTGCTCTACATCGGTGCTGCTACTGAAGTAGAAATGAAAGAAAAGAAAGACCGCGTAGACGATGCATTGCACGCTACTCGCGCTGCAGTAGAAGAAGGTATTGTTCCAGGCGGTGGTGTTGCTCTTATTCGTGCCTCAAAAGCGCTCGAGAACATGAAAGGTGCAAATGACGACGAGCAAACAGGTATTGCCATTATTGTTCGCGCAATTGAAGAACCACTTCGTCAGATTGTTGCCAATGCCGGTGGTGAAGGCGCTGTTGTGGTAGACAAAGTGCGCAGCGGCAAGGACGACTTCGGATACAATGCTCGCACAGAGATCTATGAGAACCTCATCGAAGCCGGTGTTATCGACCCAACCAAAGTGGTTCGTGTTGCACTTGAAAACGCTGCTTCCATTGCAGGTATGTTGCTCACTACAGAATGCGTAATCAGCGACATCAAAGAAGACCTTCCTGCTATGCCGGCCATGCCGGGCGGCGGAATGGGCGGAATGATGTAAGCAATCAGAAAAATCGATATAAAAAAGCCTCGCACAAGCGAGGCTTTTTTTATGCATGACATTCGTCGTAAGCCAGCGCGGCTGAAGACTTACTTTAGTTTCATCATTTCTCCATTCATCGCTTGACCATGACACGATCACTGCAACTCTTGCTAATGGGTGTATTGCTCATTGCTGCGCTCTACCTTGGCAAAAACGTGTTTATTCCACTGAGTTTTGCATTGCTGATTGCCTGTATCCTCTATCCCATTTGCCATTGGCTGGAATCACGCAAGTTCTCTGCAGTGGGCGCAATAGCACTGAGTATGACAGCACTTGTAGTTTTCGTAGGTGCACTTGTAACATTGCTGATCTGGCAAATTGCCGGCTTCGCTTCGGAGTGGGGAAAACTCCAAATCAAACTGCAAGATTCCTGGGTGCAGCTATCGAGCTGGCTGGCAACAACTGCACACATCAGTTTGGAGGAGCAACACGGTTGGATAAGCTCCATGCAATCCAATTATGGAAAAGAGGTGCTGCCGTTTATTAAAACAACCGCAGGCAATTTGTCTATCATGGTTGTTTTGCTCATCCTGATTCCCATCATCGCCGCTCTCATTCTTTTCGAGCGCAGGCGTTTAGTGAATGTGCTGCATCTAATGGTACCCGATATGCCATTTGCCGATTTGCGTGCTATCTTGAATGAAACCATTCATGCCTATTATCAATTCATCAAAGGAATGCTCATTGTGTACCTCTGCGTAGGGATACTCAATAGCGTCGGGCTTTTGCTACTGGGTGTACCGCACGCCATTCTCTTCGGATTCATCGCGGCCGTTCTGACTTTTATTCCTTATGTCGGTATTATGATTGGTGCGTCGCTTCCTATTGTGGTGAGCTGGATAACCTTCGACTCTATCTATTATCCCTTAGGTGTAGTCGCCATTTTTACCTTCGTGCAATACCTCGAGGCCAACGTTATTTTTCCATGGGCTGTGAGCAGTAAACTCAATCTAAACACGCTCATGACGATTGTGGCCATCTTGGCCGGTGGGGTGCTGTGGGGATCATCCGGAATGATTTTGTTTGTGCCCTTCCTCGGCATTCTGAAATTAATCGCCGATCGCATGCCGGGCTGGCAGCCTCTATCCTTGCTGCTGAGCGGTAGCGCTAAAAAAACAGATTAACGTATCAACTTTCTTGCTTGGGCGCCTTGGCGTGTCGTGAAATGAAGTCATTGATTTTAGCAATCAATGCGTCGGTCCATTCGTGCACTTTCTCTGAAACCTGGTTTTCGGCTTTTAACAAGAAACGTTGCAGCACCAAACTCAAACCGAACACGAACCCATTATTGACAAACATCGATTTCGACACCTGCACGCCTGTAAGCGAGCCCAAGGTATTAATCAAGATGTTCATGGGTTTCCATTGTTCGCGAAGTGAAGCAACATCGTTGCGAATGATGCTCTCCTGGCCATCCGCAACAGCGCGAAGGCGTGTAATCTCGGCGCGCAACGTGCGCATATCAGTTATCTTGCTCATTGGTGCTAGTGTAAATATTACGTACCATCGAATTCATAATGGGGTTTCTGAGCGCAGCATTCCGAAACAGGAGCATGATAGAGCCCAGGAAAGCATACCCTCCGGCAACCCACCAATAACCGGCCAGCGGATTATTCAAGCGAAGTGATATCCATGAAGCCAATCCCCAACTCGCAAAAAATGCTGCCATAGCAAAAAAAACAAAGAGCACATAGGCCGTAATCATAGACGATGAAAGCACAATAACCTTTTCCGTTACCACATGCTGTGTAAGTTGCTGGCGCGTTTTGAGATAATCTTCAGCATGCGTTATTAGACTATCAATTGAAGAATTGCTGTTTTCCATGGCGGTACTCTAGGGATTCAATGAAACAAAGGTGAAGAGTGGTTAATTGAATTCATATTGACAATTCTCACAATCGAGCATTATTTCAACTGCAATCATTCAGCTCTCATTCCAAAAGAACATTATTTTCGTTTCTTCAAAACACACCCCTATGAACCTCACAGAACGCATCAACAACGATATTAAAGAGGCAATGAAAGCCGGAGAAAAGGACAAGCTCATGGCTCTTCGCGACATCAAGAGCAAGCTCTTGCTGGAAATGACTAAAGACGGCAGCGGTGAAGTAGACGACACACGCGGCATTGCCATTCTCAACAAGCTCTACAAGCAACGCATGGAGTCGATCGACATCTATAAAACCCAAGGCCGAGCCGACCTCATCGAAGAAGAGACAAAGCAGGCAATGGTGATTGCTGCCTATTTGCCGGAGCAACTTTCGGGCGATAAACTGGAGGCAGAAGTAAAAGCCATTATAGCGTCGGTGGGAGCTACAGGCCCCGTTGATTTAGGCAAAGTGATGGGAGTAGCTTCTAAAAGCCTTGCCGGCAGAGCCGATGGTAAGGCAATTTCCGAGATGGTAAAAACACTGCTAACGCAAGGTTAATTGAGCCAGCCGTGAAAGCTACATCACGCAAACTGACAACAATCGGAAGGCACGTGCGCGTGTCGTTTCCTGATCTGGGTTTTTCGCATGTGGATGCGAAAGTCGACACAGGCGCATTCAGAACAGTGCTTCACTGTGAGCGCTGCGAGGAGATAGAAACGGCTGACGGAAAAATGCTCGAAGCCGATTTCAAATTGGAAGGAAGTGAAGTAAAGCGACTTTATTTCAGCAACTATTTCTCGAGAGAATTCAAAAGCTCATTTGGAGAAAAGGAGAAACGCTTTTGTGTTCAGACCACGATTAAAATCGGCAAGAAAAAAATCAAAAGCAGTGTTTCGCTCACGGATAGGAGCGACATGAAGTTTCAAGTGCTGATAGGTCGTAAAACACTTTTAAGAAGATTTCTGGTAGACGTTAGTAAGAAGTTTGCGTAATCAAACGCGCAATCCAATAACGAGCACATCGTCGACTTGTTCCTGCTCGCCGCGCCACTCGTCGAATCGCTGCTGCACGCGCGCTAATTGTTCGCTCATAGGAAGTGCATTCACCTCCAGCAAAAGTTGGCGGAATTGCTTGCGCATAAACTTCTTTCCTGCCGGACCTCCAAACTGATCGGCATATCCGTCGCTAAAAGCATAGATGCAATCGCCGCTTTTCAGTTCGCTCTTTTTCGCTGTGAATTCTCGCTCACCATTCACGTAAGACCCAATGCTAAATCCATCGCCGCTCAACTCAATAAGTTCTTCGCCCCTTACAATGTAAACGGGATTTTGAGCGCCGCTGAATTCAAGCTCCATAGCTTCCATATCGATGGTGCAAAGCGCTATGTCCATTCCATCTTTCACCAAATGGTTTTCATTGGCTCGCAGTGCCTGCGCCGACAGTCTATTTACTGTGTTGAGTACTTGCGAAGGCTTGTAATAAACCTTGGTGGCCTGGTTGAGTGCATTGTGGCCCACCAAACTCATGAACGCGCCCGGCACACCATGGCCTGTGCAATCGGCCGCCGCAAACATGAGTTTCTTGCCCTTGTTGGCAAACCAATAGAAATCGCCGCTAACGGTTGCCTTGGGTCTGAACATTACAAAATGCTGCGGGAACACTTCTCGAATAGCTTCTTCGCTCGGTAAGATGGTGCTTTGAAGGCGCTGCGCGTAATCGATGCTCGCCTGCAAATCAGTATAAAGCTCCATTACACGTTCGTTTTGCATTTCCACCTGTTCCTTTTGCTGACGTATTTCCAGAGTTTGCTCTGAAACTTTCTCCTCCATTTGATGACGGTAGGAAGCAAGGTCATCACGCATCTGCAACAATGCGCCACCCAATTCATCATGCTCAGATAACGGCTCAAAGGGCATGTCAAACTTACCCGCTCCGATACTCAAGGAAAACTCCTTGGTGCGTTCGAAGTTTCGCATCAGGCGATCAACTGCCTGGGCCATATCACCAATTTCATCGTTGTTGGTGCGAGTAGCATGAAGCGAATAAATACCCTTCGATAGATTGTTGAGTTTATTGCGAAGTGAATTTACCGGTCTTACTATCGAACGAATAGTGATGAACGCGAGGAAGACGCCAATTACCAAAACTACAGCTACTACCCAGATGAAAAGCTTCGTCAAGTCTTCAAAAGAAGCGTTCATTTTCGCTATTTCATTTGCCATTGCATCGCGCTGGTAGTCGGTCAATACACGCAACCTTGACTGCGCTTTACCCAATGCATCGAGCACGACTCCACCATCAATAAATAAGGCCTCCGCACTCATTAAGTAGGTCGGATCTGTATAGCTATTAAAGTCGGGCAACAACTTGCGCACATCGCCGTAGGCCAACAGGAGCGATTGTACATCGGCAATAAGCAGATTCTTTTCTATTTGCTTTTCCTCCGGCCAATGCACCGAAACGGAGTCGACTCTCATAAGCTGGTTCGGAATATGCTGCGTGCAAAGAGTGAGTGCCTCCACACGCTCCGGGTCATCTTCCCTGCTCTGAACAAGAGTCCACTGTGTCATTAGCAGTTGTGCCTTTACAAGCTGGTTATCGAGTTTCTCCAGCGACTTAATAGAAGGCGCATAGATGTTGTTGATGCGATGATTGATTTCGAAACCTTGCGAAAGTTTTATGCCGGTCCAGCCAAAAGCGCCAATAACCACAATTGCGAATACAGCGAAGCCAAGGGTAAGTTTTCGCGCTATGGGAAGTCTGAATTTCACGTTGTTTACTTCTGTTGCTCCGCCTTGATTTTCCCTTCACGGATTAATCTGCTTATTTCATTTTTGAAATATTCAACATCCTTTTCATGGTCCAGGGCTCGATGCAGAATTATCTTGCCGTGCACAACCTCTCCCTTTTCAGGTGACAGTTCATATGCCTTGTCCATGAGCGGCAGCGCCTTCTCACGAATGAGTTTTGCAGCCGCTTCCTGTATAGTCATCATATCGAACAAATCCGTTTCATGATCAATCTTTCGATACATGAATACAGCCTGGTTGTAATGAATGACAGAAAGGTTGTAATACGCATCCACATCGGAGGAATCAAGCTTTAGAATTTTCTCGTATTGCGCAATGGCTTTATCGCGGTTTTCACTGTTCTCCGTGTCGAGCTGCCAAAGGCTGAAATATCGTTGACCAATAGATTTGGTGAATTCCTTTCTATAGCCCGTCATCGATATGCCCGGCTCTGCGATAGGCATCCATTTTTCAAATTCCACGAACAGTGTCTGGGCCTCCTGCTCTCCTCCTTCTGCAATGGATTGAGCAGCTTGCAATGCATCGTTGTAATACGTTGAAGCAAGGTATTTCATAGCAAGTCGCGCCATGGATAGATGCTGCTGCGCATTCTTCTTTTCCGTAGAAGTAGCAAATGACTTCATGGCAGCCGATCGCAGCAAGCTATTGCGCAAGCCATATTCACGCTGCTTGTAGATTTCCTTCAACACAAATCCGTTTACATACCAAGCATACGCATCAGCCGATTCCGACTTGTCGTTGAGTGATTCCATGCTTTTTTCGAGCGCGGCATCGAGCTGCAATTGCTGACAAAGGCGCGCAGCTTCATTGGTGATGGGCAGCTGTTGTGCCTGCCCTGCAAGGCAAAGCAGCATTGCGAGCAAGGAGCTCACCGATATGCGGTAGATTATTGAATTGCCCATTGTAATATTTTTACTCCAGGTGTTATGGATGATGCGAGCATGCCCGGTTTATTCATTTCAAATCGAATCGATCCGTCTATAGATAGAAAATTGATGTGCGCACCTTGCGCCAATGCGCCTTCCCAGTTGGTCACAATCAACGTGCTGACTCCACGCAGATCATGTGTGTACTTTGCCAGCTCAGCCTTTTTCGACCGATCCACAAAAAGCACGTGCACATGCGGAGCTGTAGCCACTTCATTCGCTCCTATCACCGTGAGCAACTGACTTCCTATTGGTTTAGAAGCATACTTGGCGACCATGATATCAAAGACATCGCTATTGCCAACAACTCCGACGACAAAAGGCCCCTTCTTGTTTTCTGCAGGCCAATCGCTGTTATTGGCAAACTGGTACAAATAATTCGCTCGAATGATAGCAACGGTGTTGTCGGCGGGAATGGTTTGGCCAAAAATGCTGCATGCACTTAACAGCAGCGCTGCCAAGCAACACAAGCCACACAGGTATTTTCTAATTACCAAAACCATCGACTTCCAAAGCTATTGAGGTGTCGGCAGCTTGAAGAGACATACGCTCCCCGATAATGAACCACTGAATGTTGATGAACCGGGTAGAAAAAATCGGGGCCAACGCTCAAACCAAACGTGGTTACATTTGTTTCCTCAAAAATCCGCATCATGCTCAACAAAAAAGTAGAAAAAGCACTCAACGATCAAATCAAAGTTGAAGCCGACAGCTCTCACGCATACCTGGCTATGGCCTCATGGGCTGAAATCCATGGCTATCCGGGTGCTAGCACGTTTCTCTATGCTCACAGCGACGAAGAACGTATGCACATGTTGAAGCTCATCAAGTTTGTGAACGACCGCGGTGGTAAAGCAATTATCCCAAGCATTAATCAACCCGAAAAGGAGTTCAAAAACCTGCAAAACATTTTCAATTTATTGCTTTCTCATGAGCACAACGTAACCGCAGCAATCAACAATGTTGTGGATGTTTGTCTGAAGGAAAAAGATTACACAACCCACAACTTCATGCAGTGGTATGTGAGTGAGCAAATAGAGGAAGAAACGCTGGCGCATCACATTATCGATCAGCTCAACTTGATAGGAAACGACAAAGGGGCTCTTTACTTTTTCGACCGCGACATAGCTACTTTGAAGGGAGGTCCTCAGGGCGGAACACAGGGCAAATAGTCGGTCTATTGTGCTTTGCGGCGGCGTTGTTCAAAGCGCCTCCAATCGACTTCTTTCATAATGGGCGTTCCGTTCACAAGATGATCTATTAGGTGATTGACAAAAAACGGAACGAGCATCACCCCGCGCGAACCGAACCCGTTCAGAACACCCAGTCTGACATGTGTTTCGTGCATGCCCAACGCAGGTTGACGGTCGATGGTTGTGGGTCTGAATCCGGCTTTGTGGTCAATCACTGAAAATGGATGCTTCACGCTTTCTTGAACATCGTCCAAAATTTCATGGGCTGCATCTGAAGGCAACGCATCGAGAGCGCCGTGCTCATAGGTTGAGCCCGAGCGGAAAAGACCATTGCCCAATGGAATCAAGAACTTTCCGAAATTGGACATATACGCTTCAGTGAGTCCTTCAATCTTCAGCGTCATTACCTGTCCCTTGTTGGTATGAATAGGCAAATAGCTCCAATGACTATCGGCCATTGGCTTCCAGCCAGTACATTGGATCACATAATCACCATGCTCGAGCCAATTGATTATTTCTGCTGAGGTTACTTCATGCTCTTCAAAGGCTTGCTGCTTTTGAAAAAATGAACGAGTCGCGTCGAGAAGCTTCGGCAAATCGAGCCAGCCTGCACCCTTCACGACTCCGCTTCCATGCGGTGTATTAAAGTGCTGATCGACATCTTCCAGCATAAATGAATCAATGAAGGGAGCAACCTCAGGGTGAATTGCTTTTTCATCCCATAAGTTCGCTGCTCCGGCGTCGGGAAAAATGCGAAGCAGAGCCTTCGGATGAAAGAACGAGCAATTTAACTTTTGCTCGAGGTGAGTATACGTTTTATCCAATTCCGGCAATAACTCGTTGACCAACCAACTGCGCTTCAGATTGACGAAAGAAAGCGGATTCCACATGCCGGCTGCAATTCTGCTTGACGAAGTGCGATAGCCATTATCGTGAACGCACACGCGATAACCCAAATCGTGAAGACGCAGCGCCAATATGCTGCCGGCCAATCCCTGTCCAACAATTCGAATAATGGATTTCTCCTCAGCAGGTGCGCGCAATTGCCCCATCAACTTCGTCTAAATTACCCCCAGCTCTTTGCCCACCTTGGTGAATGCCGCTACTGCTTTATCGATGTGTTCAAGGTCGTGTGCAGCCGACAACTGAACGCGTATGCGCGCTTGTTCTTTCGGCACAACCGGGAAGAAGAAACCGATGACATAAATGCCTTCCTGCAATAATTTATCGGCGAATACCTGTGAGAGTTTCGCATCATACAGCATTACCGGAACAATGGCCGAATCGCCGTCTTTGATATCGAATCCGGCAGCCTTGATACCTTCCTTGAAGCGATGAATATTCGTTTCGAGTTTATCGCGCAGTTCAGTTGTGCTGCTCAACAAATCGAATACGGCAATGCTTGCTCCAACGATGCTCGGGGCAAGCGAATTGGAAAACAAATACGGGCGTGATCGCTGGCGCAACAATTCAATGATTTCCTTTCTGCCCGTTGTGAAGCCACCCATGGCACCGCCGAGCGCCTTTCCAAGGGTTCCTGTAATGATATCGACGCGACCCAATACGTTCTTCAACTCAATAGTTCCACGGCCTGTCTTACCAATGAATCCCGTAGCATGGCACTCATCGACCATCACCATCGCATCGTACTTATCCGCTAAGTCGCAAATCTTATCGAGTTGCGCAACATAGCCATCCATTGAGAAAACTCCATCCGTCACAATTAACTTGAAACGTGCGCCCGCTGCAGTGGCGTCTTGCAACTGCTTTTCCAAATCGGCCATATCGTTGTTGCTGTACCGATAGCGCATGGCTTTGCACAGGCGCACACCATCAATGATCGAAGCGTGATTGAGGGAGTCGCTGATAATGGCATCCTGTTCGTTCAAAAGAGGCTCAAATACACCGCCATTGGCATCAAATGCTGCCGCGTAGAGAATGGTGTCTTCCGTATGCAGAAAATCGGCAATTTTCTGCTCAAGCTCTTTGTGTATGTCCTGAGTACCGCAGATAAAACGAACACTGCTCATGCCGAATCCGTGCGTATCGATTGCACGCTTTGCTGCCTCAAGTACAAGCGGGTGCGACGACAATCCGAGGTAATTGTTTGCGCAGAAATTAAGCACTTCCTTACCATCGGAGGTCTTGATTACAGCTCCCTGAGGGGTTGTAATAATTCGCTCACGTTTATACAGACCCGCTTCCTCAATTGCCTTGAGTTCAGCTGCCAGATGTTCTTGAAATCGGGTATACATAGCCTATTGATTTTTTTGCAAGTTAGTGGTATTGAAAGTGCACGCTGAGTTCAATTACTTCGAATCGAATATCTTCTCGCAGGCCTTTTTGGCTGCCTTCTGCTCTGCCGACTTTTTCGCGCCGCCATCCCCGATGCCATACTCCTCATCATCGATTAGCAAGGCGATTTTGTAATAACTGGCACCTCCTTCGTTGCGATGAGCGACAACCTTGAATTGAAGCGTTCGTTTATTTTTCTGACACCATTCGTGCAGCTTGCTTTTGTAATCGATATCGTCGTGCACGCGTGTATCGAGTCCATGTTGCTTCAACAGTCGGAGCACAATATCGCGTGTGGTGTTGAAGCCTCGGTCCAGGTAGAGCGCCCCTACTACTGCTTCCAGTGCATTGCCTACGATGGAGTCGTGCATGTCTTGCCTGCCCAGGTTGAGGTGAAGCAGCTCATGAATTCGCAACGTGTATCCAATCATGTTCAGGTTTTCGCGACGCACCACCTTGCTTTTCATTTTCGTAAGCTCACCCTCAGGTAGCATCGGATACTTGGTGTACAAGTAGTGTGCTACCACAGAGTCGATGATGGCGTCGCCCAGAAACTCCAGGCGTTCGTTGCTGTTTTTTAAACCGGGACGAATTTTCGTTGCAGCCGAGCTGTGACGCAGAGCCTGCTCATACACGGCCGTGTCTGATGGAGAAAAACCAAAGGCCCTCTTAACGAAGGCCTGTATTTCAGGGTTAACTTTTTTACGCTTGAAAAGCGAGCTCAGCCAACTCATTCCAACTTTCTGAAGATAGCTGAAGTATTGTGACCGCCGAAACCGAAGGTGTTGCTCATTACAACGTTCACCGTGCGATGCTGCGCTTTATTGAACGTAAAATTCAGTTTTGGGTCGAGCTCAGGATCCGGGTTTGCGAAGTTGATTGTTGGTGGAACAATGCCGTGTTTGATTGCCATAATGGCGGCAATAGCTTCGATTGCACCGGCAGCACCCAACAAATGACCTGTCATTGACTTGGTACTGGATATGTTCACATTGTAGGCATGCTCGCCGAATATGCTTTGGATGGCTCGCGCTTCCTGCACATCACCCAGCGGAGTAGAAGTACCGTGCACGTTGATGTAGTCGATATCTTCAGGCGTCATGCCCGCATCTTCCAATGCGTGACGCATTACCAGCTTTGCTCCCAACCCTTCAGGGTGTGGTGCTGTGATGTGGTATGCATCTGCACTCAAGCCACCACCCATTACTTCGCAATAGATTTTCGCACCGCGTGCCTTCGCATGCTCGTACTCTTCCAAAATCAAACAGCCCGCACCTTCACCGAGCACAAACCCGTCGCGGGTTACGTCGAACGGTCTTGATGCGGTCTTGTAGTTCTCGTTGTTTTCCGAAAGCGCTTTGCATGCGTTAAATCCGCCAACACCCGCCTCTGTTATTGCGGCTTCTGAACCTCCGGTCAAAATGATGTCTGATTTACCCAACCGTATGTAGTTGAATGCATCAATCATCGCATTGTTGGATGAAGCGCAAGCCGATGTTGTGGTATAGTTGGGACCTCTGAATCCATAGTTGATTGAAATATGCCCTGAAGCAATATCAGCAATCATCTTGGGTATGAAGAAAGGGTTGAATCGTGGGGTGCCATCGCCTCGGCCATAGGCCATGCATTCCTCCTGGAACGTTAGCAGGCCGCCGATGCCGGAACCCCAAATTACACCAACCCGGTCCTTGTTGATTTTCTCAAGATCCATTCCCGCGTCGTGAATGGCCTCCTTAGCGACTACCAAAGCGTAGTGCGTGTAAGGATCCATTCGCCTTGCTTCTTTGCGGTCGATGTGATCTTCGACGTTGAAGTTTTTCAGTTCGCAAGCGAATTGGGTCTTGAATTTAGACGCGTCAAATCGGGTAATCAGGCTGGCCCCGCTTACCCCATTGACAAGCCCGCTCCAATAATCGTTGAGATTATTACCTAGCGGCGTCAGCGCTCCAAGACCTGTAATAACTACCCTCTTGAGCTGCATAACTATTAGTATTTAAAACGTGAATTACTTCGCGTGTCCTTCGATATAGTCGATTGCCTGACCAACGGTGGCAATTTTCTCGGCTTGATCGTCCGGGATGGCAATATTGAATTCCTTTTCGAATTCCATGATAAGCTCCACGGTATCCAAAGAGTCCGCACCCAAATCGTTGGTGAAGCTAGCCTCACGAGTTACTTCTGCTTCTTCAACGCCAAGTTTGTCAACGATGATGGCGGTCACTTTCTTTGCTACGTCTGACATGTTTTATAGGTATTAAATGATTTAAAACGGGGCAAAAGTATGTTTTTTTGAGGGATTGCCAAGTTTTTTTTCTGCCCAATCCACACCGCGAATCAATACACTGTTTTTCAACCATATAAGCACTGAAACCACTCCTCGTACTCCTGATGCAAGCCGGTTTTCAACCAAAAGCCCGGAAGAATCGAATTACTTTGCCGGTGCATACATCCATAAAAGGCGCAATGCTGAGCACAACCGAAAAAGCCCAATTCGACCGTCAACTGCGACTACCCGGTTTCGGGGAGCAGCAGCAACTGATGCTTAAAAAGGCGCATGTGCTCGTCGTCGGCATTGGCGGACTCGGACACCCTGTTGTGCAATACCTCGCTGCGGCAGGCATAGGAAAATTAACATTAGCTGATTTCGACCGAGTAGAAATTCAGAACATTCACCGACAAGTGCTTTTTGGTATTCACGATTGTGGCTCTTATAAGGCGGAAGCGGCCTGCGCGAAATTGAAGGCTCTATACCCCGAGCTCCAGGTGAAGAGTATAGTGGAAAAAGTAGACTTCGGGCAATTGGCAGAAATTACAGTCGGTGTCGATTTGATTGCAGACTGCACCGACAATTTTGTTGCGCGGTATGAAATAGGCAGATTTACAGAGGCGCATCGAATTCCGGTGATGTTTGGCGCTCTGCATCGCATGGAGGGACAACTTTCGCTTTTCAACGGACGAGCCCGCACACAATATTCCGATGCCTACCCCATCCCGCCTGTTTCCGATAGAATTGGAAAT
>CALQJP020000021.1 GCA_943330925.2 Chryseobacterium gleum | reverse complement strand
ACGTTCAATCGCAACTTCATGGATGAATAGGCATCGCTCCACAAGCGAATGTTCTCCTTGGATGCATAGTTTTTATAGCCATCCAGCAATTCCGCTGAAGCAAACAAGCCACCCTTGCTGTTCAAGGTGAGTTTCACCTTGCTGTTGCGCAACACAGCGATTTGCTGCTCGCCGCTCACTGCCGAAGCCAACACGCCGTATTTAGAAACAAGCGCTTGGCTGGCCAAAGCCTGCTGTGCGGAGTCGGCCTGCGCAGATTCGGGCAACGCAACTGCTGACTGTTGCTCCACAACGGGAGCTGGAGCTTGCGGCGTGGCAGCTGCTGCACTATCCAATGCAGCCTGTTGGGTTTGACGAATCTTTTCTTGCTCGTTGGCTTGGTACCACGAAAAGCCCAGCAACAACAAAATCATCAATGTGAAGCCAATCGCGGTGTTTTTGTCAAATTTCATATCGTTTGTAAAAGGCGGCCAAAAGTCGCGAGGAAAAGGGGAAAAGGAAAATAATTTTATGAAAAAGGACGAAATCACTCCTGCTCCGAAATACTGCGTTGATTCGCCCCATTTTTGCGTCCATGAATGCCCGGAGATTTCTGCCTATGCTAGCGGCTACCTGCGCACTAGTTGCGTTGCAGCTATCGACCGGCAGTGTGTCCATTCCGCTGGCTTCTGTGTGGGACTCCCTCCTCCGCAATGAATCTGCTGAAAGCATGCACCTTACCATCCTCTGGGACTCCCGAGTGCCGCGCACGCTGGCGGCGATACTGGCCGGAGCTGCTCTTTCCTGGAGTGGCATGCTCATGCAAACGCTCTTTCGCAATCCTCTTGCAGGCCCGTCCATGCTGGGCATTAGTTCGGGTGCCAGCCTGGGTGTTGCCCTGTTGGTGCTTGCAGGCGGGGGTGTGGTGCAGTTGGGCGGCCTGCCCGGCTACATCAGCATAGCCGCAGCAGCGTTTGCAGGGGCTTTTCTATTGCTTGCCTGTGTGCTGCTCATTGCCAATCGGTTTGCCAATGAATCGACCCTTCTCATATTCGGCATCATGCTCACGTTCTTTACCTCGGCCATTGTGGACGCTCTGCAATCGAGAGCGGGCAACGAAGCGCTCCGCTCGTATGTGTCGTGGGGCATGGGCAATTTCGGCGATTGCAACTACATCGAGCTATTGCTGCTTGCAGCGGGGCTAGCCATCAGTATTGTGCTTTCACTGAGCATCCTCCCCCGTCTCAACGTAATGCTGCTGGGCGAGCACTATGCCCAAACCATGGGCGTGGATGTAAAGAAAACACGGATAACCATGATGATTGCTACGGGACTGTTAGCAGGTTGCGCAACAGCGTTTTGCGGGCCGGTTTCGTTCATTGGTTTAGCTGTGCCTCACGTATCGCGCTGGATAACCCAATCGGCCGACCACAAAAAAAACTTGCTTAGCACGCTCTGGCTCGGAGCGATCATAGCGCTGTGTTGCGACTGGCTCAGCCGCATGAGCGCCCTTCCGCTCAACACGATAGCATCGGCGCTGGGCGCGCCGTTCGTGGTAATCCTCATTTTCAAATGGAAACGATTCAGACCACTGATATGAGAGAAACAAACCAACTCGAATCACGGAACCTGGTCCTTTCCTTTCCCGGGAAAACCCTCTTGAACGCAACTTCGCTCATCATCGAAAGTGGCATGATTACGTCGCTTCAAGGGCGCAATGGCACAGGGAAAAGCACGCTGTTGCGCTGCCTTGCCGGATTGCATGCACCTACGTCGGGGGAAGTATTCTTGAACGGCACGCCCATTTCAAAAATGACTGTTCTGGAGCGATCGCGCTTTATCGGCGCATTGTGGACGGAGCGCGTTCGCCTTCCCGGCATCACCGTACAGGATTTGGTTTTCATGGGAACCTACAACGCACATCGGTCTGCAGAAACGAGCGCAGCGCAGCTGGTAAATGACTGCATCGAGGTGTTGGGCATTTCCGATTTAGCCCAAAGTCCGCTCGACCGATTGAGCGACGGCGAATTGCAAAAAGCCATGATAGCTAGGGCACTGGCGCAACAGCCATCCTTTCTGTTACTCGATGAACCAACCACCTTCCTGGATTATGTAGCAAAAGAAGAACTGATGAAAACCCTGCTGCATATCTGCAATTCCAGCGGTGTTGGCATTCTGTTTACCTCGCACGACCTGGACATTATCGGCAAATACGCCCATCGAAAACTCGAATTGAAAGATGCTGCGATTACGCAAATCGACTGATTTTTTCAGCGGAATGAAAACCGCAAAAACCTGCTTACTTTCGTCCCCCAATCCATTTGCGCTATGAATATTACTGTTGTAGGATCAGGATATGTTGGTCTCGTTACCGGAACTTGCTTCGCCGAAACCGGCAATAATGTAACATGCGTCGACATCGACGCTGCTAAAGTAGAACGCATGAAGAATGGGGAAATGCCCATTTACGAGCCGCACCTCGATGTGTTGTTCGAGCGCAACATTCGCGAACATCGTTTGCATTTTACCACCGATTTGAAAAGTGCTGTAGACTCAGCGCAAATCATATTCCTGGCACTGCCAACTCCTCCCGGAGAAGACGGCAGCGCCGATTTGAGCTACGTATTGAATGTGGCGAATGACCTGGGAAAAATAATTACCGACTACAAGGTGATTGTAGACAAAAGCACGGTTCCCGTTGGCACAGCCGAAAAGGTGCATGCCGCAATAGTGGCCAATACCGTCGTGCCATTCGACGTGGTGAGTAACCCTGAGTTTCTGCGTGAAGGATTTGCAGTGGACGATTTCATGAAGCCCGATCGTGTTGTAATCGGAACCAACAGCGCACGCGCTCGCAAGCTAATGGAAGAACTTTATAAGCCGTTCACACGCCAGGGCAACCCCATCATCTTCATGGACGAACGTAGCGCCGAACTCACGAAATACGCAGCGAACGCTTTCCTGGCAACCAAAATCTCCTTCATGAATGAGATTGCTAATTTCTGCGAGAAAGTAGGCGCCGATGTTGACATGGTGCGCATCGGAATGGGCACAGACACCCGCATTGGTAAGCGCTTCCTGTTCCCCGGCATTGGCTATGGCGGATCATGTTTCCCGAAAGACGTGCAAGCCTTGTTTCACAGCGGCATGCAAAGCCATTACGAATTCAAGATTCTGAAAAGTGTAATGAAGGTGAACGAGCGCCAGAAGACCGTTTTACTCGGCCCAATCCTCGATCACTACCAAGGATCGCTCACCAATAAGACCATCGCCCTGTGGGGACTTGCCTTCAAGCCCGATACAGACGATATCCGCGAAGCACCTGCTCTCTATATGATTGAACACTTGCTCGAAGCAGGAGCCAACGTGGTTGCCTTCGACCCGGAAGCAATGGAAAACGTGAAGCGTCAGAAAGGCTATAAGATTACCTATGCGAATGATCAGTACGAAGCCTTGAAAGATGCTGACTGCTTGCTTATTTGCACCGAATGGAGCGCGTTCCGCAATCCTGATTTCGATAAGATGAGCAGCCTCTTGAAGACAAAGACCATTTTCGACGGAAGAAATTTATACGATCTCGAAAAGATGAACGAACTTGGCTACTACTACAAGAGCATTGGACGTTCAACCGTAGAATCGTGATTCATCGGTATTAACCGACTGATTACTTCTCTGCGGTTCCCTCCGCAGGGTTCTCAGGCTTGAAATGATAGTTTACCGTAACGGTCGTGTGCACAGGTGGCTGTGATTCGCCGACCCGTTCTTTCCAACGCTGATATTCTTCATCGGGCATTTCGGGTTCCAGTTCATGCTGGTATTTTTTGCGCTGCGGCCCTTGTTTTCTCCACCAAAAAGCAGCGAGCACTCCAATGAAGAAACCGCTCGCATGGCCTTCCCAGGAAACTTTCTTATCGACGGGAAACACATACCAAACGAGCGAGCCATAGTAGAGCACCACCACAAGCGCCACGCGCAAGAGCAGCGGATTTCTTCGTATCAGTCCACTTACCAATAAGAAGGCGAACTCGGCATAAATCAAAACACTTGCTCCGATATGATTGCCCTCGCGTCCGGAAAACCACAATAGAATTGGAGAAAGAAAAAACAGCGCAGCAAAAACCGATAGCGCAATGGGTCGGTAGAAGTAAAACACAAACGAATTCAACACAAAAAGCGCCATGGAGTTTTGTACGATATGATCCAGATCGCCGTGCAGAAAGTGAATGGTAACAATGCCCCGAAGCCCTTCCAGTGTGCGAGGCTTCATGCCCCATTCTTTCAAATGAAAACCCAAATACTCATCCATGATGAATACAGACCAGCAGAGAACGAGGAAGAACGCCGACACCATGAGGGCATCGGCTATTCGGGCACGATCGGCCTTCAGCGAAGGAAGGTTGGGGTTAATTGTTGGGCGCAATTGAATCAGTCTTCTGAGCGTAATACGGTAATATAGCCCTCACGGTTATAACCCTCGCCATCAAGACCGGTTGCAATCAGTTTGTAGTAATAGGTGCCACTGGAAAAATCTTTAGGATCCCATTTGGCATTGATGCCATCCAACTGATGAACCGCCATTCCCCATCGGTTGAAAATATTCACTTGAAGATCATCCATATTGCGCGTTTCAACCCGCCAGGTATCATTCTTTCCATCACCATTGGGCGTAACGACGTTCGGCACAACGAGCAACTCCGAGTCATAATAGGTTTCAATCGAAAGCGAAAAAGAAGAGGGACAACCATTCAAATAAGCGGTCAACGAAATGGCATGTGTCGATTCCCCATCGAAAACAGATTCCACAGGGGCGTTCAGATCAGTAGTTATCAGTGTATCTCCATTGCCAAAAACCCAAACAAAATAATCACCGCTGGACAAATTCGTGAACTGCACCTCCATGGGCGGTGTTCCAAGCGTATCGGAAACAGAGAAGAAAGCCTGAGGCTGATGCACGACAACCTCCACTGTTGTAGCGCCGGCGCATCCGTTTTCATCGACACCACTCACGGAATACGTTGTTGTCTCACTCGGTGAAACTGCAGTAATAAGTTCCGACGGATTTTCGACCGCCTCGCCCACCCACTGTGCTTCCGCAACACCGCTTACTTCGAGCACTTCCGTTTCCCCCGGACACATTTCCAATGGGCCATTGGTTGTTAGCACAGGTGCGTCGAACACAGAAATTGTAACCTCTTCCGTGGAGAAGCATCCATCGACCGACTCTCCTACAACCGTATATGCAGTGGTTGCATCAGGCTGTGCGAGTGTGGAGGCTGCTAGCGGTGTATCAAGCGAAGAAGCAGGAGCCCAACTGTATTGGAAAGCGCCTGAAACGGTAAGCAAGGCTTCACCATCCGGACAAATCGAAGTATCCGCAGTAACCACCAAATCGGGCAACGGAAAAACAGCCACACTGTCGATCACCGTTATGCTGCACACGTCGCTATAGTCATACTGCACAAATCCAGTTCCCACACCCGCAAGTTGCGGATTGAAGAACCATTGATTGGCGACAGCCTCTACACCACCGCCCGAAAATGTTCCGCCTGCATAATTGGCCTGCAATTCAAATTCGGTTTGATCCACGCAAACACCTTCAGGCAAACCCAGTTGAATATCCGGAAAGTCCTGCACGTTCAAACCAACGCTGTCAACACTTGCGCAGGTATTGGCAAGCGTATATACGAAGAAATGAGTACCCGCGTCCAACAGCTGCGGATCTACAATTCCTTGCAACGAATCCACCACACCCACTCCCGACCATACACCACTGGTTGCAGTTACATCAAGATCTACAGGATTTGAATTCACGCACACAGCAGAAGTTGGAGTGAATAGAATAGACGCATCTTCCACCAGCACAACAAGAGTATCGCGATCACTGCACGCTTGATTGTAAACGGCAATCAGTTCATGTGTTCCTAGTCCTGCAGCGGCCGGCGAAAACACGCCTTGAGCGACCGAGGTTATGCCGGATCCCAACCAACTCAACGGATTCAAATTCGCATCGAAGTTTACCGGCGCACCCAATTCGCATAAAACAGTATCTGACCCTACAATCTGCAACGGCGTATAGGTTTCGATGGTTAGTTCCAGCGCACTAGCCGCAGGACAATTACCACCAACGGCATAATTCAATACAACTGTTTCTGAATTGACAATGGAAGGATTGAAAACACCCGTGAGCGAATCGACAATTCCGAGACCAGTCCAAACTCCTCCCGGCGGAGAGGCACCAAGCATTACAGCTGTATCCAAGCTGCAATAAGCCGCAGCATCCGACAATGCCAACTGAGGTGCTTCATCCACTAAAACAAAAACCTCTGTGGGATCAATGCAGCTCGACACCGGATCGAAAACTATACTCCACAGTCCTGTTCCCACCGCCTCCGGGTCGAAAATGACTCCCTCATCCGTGCTATCAAGCGGACCAATCCATTGTCCCTCTGCTATGCTAGAAGTCAACAGAATTGGGCTATCGGTCAAACACAAAACACTATCGGTTAAGGTTATTACACTTGAATCTGGCTGAATGTAATCGAAGAACTCCAGGTCAGAGGAAATGGCACCGCACGCGTCCGCAAGCTCAATATTGGTAAGCTTGAGCGAAAAGTAAGTATCTACAGTAGGTCCCGGATCCAACAGCAAATTGAGTCCAATTCCATTGTTCGGCAATGGAAACGGCGGAAACGATTCCCATGCGATTCCAATACCTTGACTCAACAATGTAGCCTGCGGATAAACGCGCTCCAATTGAATGACTGTGAAAAGACTGGAGTCGCAACCTGTATCGAGGATATTGAAATCTTGCCCTTCAACCGGCAAATAATCTTGAACAATAGGCAGAGCATCACTAAGGACATCCTGAATAGTCATCGTTGCGGAAACCAGCGATCCGTTGGCACCGCCGTAGCAATCGCGCACATTCAACGCCCATCCCGATTGCGTAACATCACAGCCCTCAAGCACCGACCAATCGATGGTTTGCCCATCCGAACCATAAGCACCATACGTACCGCCTACATCGAAGTTCGGCAGTTCACATAGATTGTATGCGAGCGAGGAGCCATTGGAAAAGCACAATCCAACTGCATCCGAATTGTAACAAATTGAATCCGCGTCTTCCGGTGTTTGAGTATCGGTAAGTACAATGGTTTGCGATCCACAAGCAGCAGGAGTTACCAACTCAATACTCAAATCTGCCAGAATAGGATGCAAGATGTTGAGGCAAATTTCAATCTCCGAATTCGCATTGAATAAATACGGCTCATCAAAGTTGGCAGGCGGTGGATTGTAATACCCTGTAATGTTACCGCCAATGTACAAACCGGTCAATTGCACCGTACCACAACCAGAAGGTATTGTATTCGCGTTTACAATAGGCGGAGAGTTAATGCGCGAAATCCAACAAATGTCCTCAAAGGTCACTACGCCTTCCGCATTGGTAACTACTACTCGAATACCACCGGGAGGAGCATTATAAAAACTCTGACTTACTTGGAACTGAGCTGAAATTGGAGTCCATGTATTGGTAGTTGAAATGAATCGATACCACTGCACATTCTGCAGTTCACCGCTACTCCAAAAAACATGAAGGGCAGCGGTCTCTCCCTGGCAAATGAAGTACAAACTATCATTCGCATACTGATTCGTGTAGGAAGTAGTGTCGCGCCCGGGGCAATTCATACAACTCAGCTGAGCAGACAGCACGTGTATCAAACCCAATTGAATAACAAACATGCATAGTAGGTGCTTCCAGTAGTTCATGGCTTATTGTCCAACTAGGAAATTTACATGACTGGGGGAAGAAAAATGAAAGCAACGAAAGAAGGTGAATTGCCTTCGAGCATTAGAGTAGTTCATAGGGTGGTACAAGCAGAAGCAAATATGGAATAAAATCGAGAAATACAATACACCCAGCATTAATATTAATCTGAAAACCAATACATCCAAAAAGCAAACGCCCCCCGCGAGCGGAGGGCGTTTGAAAGAATATTACAATCAGATTACTTCTGAATTTGCAGGCGCTCAATTTCGAACGTAGTGCCTGAGCTCAAGCGTACCATGTAGATACCTGAAGAAAGACGATCTGCATCGAATTCAGCAGTGTACACAGTTCCGGCTTCAACTTCATTGCTGAAGAGGCTGCCAACGATACGGCCAGTCATATCCAACACTTCCAAGGTCAACTTACCTGAAGCAGTGCTCATGAAGCTGATGCTTGAGTGGTTGTTGGCCGGGTTTGGTTGAATACCCACAATCGAAATTTCTTCTGCACGACCTGCTTCGTTACCTGCATCAACTACTGGCATTCCGAAGTTGCTGTCTTGTGAAGAGAACAGGATAGTCTGTGAGCATGAAGTAGTGTTACCTGCGCAGTCAATAGCAGTCCATGTGCGAAGAATGCTGTAGTCTGGGCACTGATCGATACCGAATGCAAAGTCACCGATACCACCTGCCAAACCACTTGTAATCGGCTGGCCTTCGAAGAGGAATACACCACTGTAGTTGAACCAACCACCTGCACCGTAATCACCGTTGTAGTTGTTGGCACCGTCACCAACCTGGAAACCGAAGTATTGGTTTGATGGAGCGTGTGTCAAGTTCAACAATGAACCTGCATGGCTGCCCCATCCTGTCAATTCTACTGTAGCACCTGGTTGAAGAATGTAGTACATCCAATCACCGAAGTTGGCATCTTCACCACCACAGTCAGCTTTGAATCCGCTAGGAGACATATCTGAAGTCCACTCGCTCCAAGTCTTGCCGTTACCATAGGTTACGTTGAAATCGAAACCACCATTTGGGGAAACAACGTTGAACACTCGACCTGTAACAGTTACTGTTCCATTCGGATTGTAAACCATTTCAGCAGGAGTGTTGGTGTCGAGCTGATACCAGCGGTAAGCGCTAGGCAAGCTAAACAAAGCCATAGCCCAGTCGTATGGGTAATTGCATGGGTTGTCGAGCGGACGAGCAGGTGTGAACAATTCCAAACCGTTGGTTGCGTCAGCAGGACAGTTCGTGCAAGTTTCAACCATGCTAACAGTTACGTTCTGATCGCAGTTGTCAGTAGCAGTAACTTCTGCTGCTGCAGGCACTGTAGCATCGCAAGGCAATGTGATATCACCTGGGCAACCTACCAATACAGGATCAGTAGAGTCTTCGAAAGTGATAGTCTGATTGAATTCAGCGCTAGCATTTCCACAAGCATCAGTTGCAATCCAGCTGCGTACGAAGCTGCCTGTGCAACCATTCGAGTTAACCGGACCATCCGTGTACAAGTAATCAACTGTGCTGCAAGCATCAGTTGCAACCGGCTGAACTAATTCAGCTGTCTGGTCACACTCATACGTGAATGCTGCTGCATTGTCTGCAGACCAAACCGGAGCAGTTGTGTCGGTGTAGTTTACTGTGAATGAAATTGTAGAAGTGTTACCACACACGTCAGAAGCAGTGTAGGTAGTCACTACCGTGCGGTTGCTTGGGCAGTTGCCTGGCACGATAGACTCACTCGAAGTGATTGTAACATCACCACCACAGTTATCGATTGCAGATACTACAGGCAAGCTTACTTCGGCACCACACTCAACATCGTAAGAAGCGCTTTCTACGTTGAAAATAGGATCAGTCTCATCCACCACAGTGATGTACTGATCTACCACGGTTGTATTTCCGCAATCATCCGTTGCAGTCCAAGTGTAGTGATACACCATGCTGCACTGATCACCGGTTTCTTCGGTCAATGCGATTACAGCAACTTCAGCGTCACAGTTGTCAGAGAAGGTTACCACTGCTGGTGCCCATGAGTCATTGCAACCGTAAGTAGCATCCTGTGGATCGTTTGAAGCAATAGGAGCCTCAGTGTCTGTTACCACAATTGTCTGGTTGAAATACGAAGAGTTGTTGCATGCATCGCTAGCTGCATAGTGGCGAATAACCGAGTATGAACAACCTTCACCTGATGGCTCATCATAAAGGATTACGATGTTTGCACCGCTACAGTTGTCTGTTGCAGTTACGTAGATTCCGTCAGCTGTGAACTCGTTGCATGAAATCGAGATTGAACCATCGCCGCTGAATTCAGGAGCAACAGTGTCGTTCACATAAATCATTTGAACTTGAGTAGTTGTGTTTCCACAATCGTCAGCAGCTGTGTAGCGACGCTCGTAGGTGCGCTGACAGTTGTCTTGAGCAACCAATACGTCGATGTAAGTGATAGTAACTAAAGTATCGCAATTGTCAGATGCACTTGCACCGGCAGCAGGCAATTCTGTTGCGCTGCACTCAATAGAAGCATCAGCAGGGAATGCTGTGAAGATTGGAGCTACATCATCGGTTACGTTGTAAATCGAAGATGCGCTTGCAGTGTTACCGCAATCGTCTGTAGCAGTCCAAGTACGAACAATCGTGTATGTCTGTGGGCAGTTGCCTCCGATGATGTTATCGTTGAAAGTAACAACCGCATCTCCGCATGCATCAAAAGCTGTTGCTTCGCCGAAGCTGATACCACCGTCGCATGTAAATGAACCACCTGCAGGTACTTCATCAAATACAGGGTTGCTTTGATCGAAAACATTGATGATGGCAGAAACTGAAGTAGCATTGCCACAAGCGTCGGTTGCAGTCCAAACGTATGTGTACACGTGGTCGCAATCAACGATTTCCTCTGTAACATTCGAAGTCAACGTCAAGTTGTTGCAGTTGTCTGTGAATGTTGGGGTACCGATACCAATTCCACCGTTGAATGAAGAACATTCGATAGACTGGTTAGCAGGAACGTTAGAAGCTACTGGAGCAGTAGTATCTACCAAGCTTACTACACGTGTTACAGTGCCTACGTTTCCGCAGTCATCTGTAGCAGTATAAACAGTGGTAAGGATTGCCACACAACCATTCTGCTGGAAGGTAGTGTTCTCGGTCAATGTCAACTCATTGTCGCACTGATCAGCCCACATTGGGAAGTAAGTTGGAATGGTTGTACCACAATCAACTGACAAAGGAGCAGGAACGTTTGAACAAACAGGAGCAGTCACGTCAATCAAACGGATGATTTGGATGAACTCGGTGAAGTTGCCGCAAGCATCTGTTGCACGGTAGGTGCGAACGATCTCACCTGCGCAGCTTCCGCTTTGCGCTTGATCGTCAGCAACCAAAAGAAGGTCAACCGCATCAGAACAATTGTCAGAAGCAGTTACATAGATACCTTGGTAGTCATCACATGGACGCTCAATCTCGATAGAACCTGCGAATACAGGACCTTGTGTATCTGCGATTGTAATGTTCTGCGTGAACGTTGAAGAGTTGCCGCAACCATCGGTTGCTGTCCATACGCGGCTGATGTTCGTTTCGCAATCGTTACCGCTAACGTTGTCAGTGTATTCCAAAGCAACACCACTGCAGTTATCAACCGCTACCGGAGTAATAACAGGCACTGACTCATTGCACTCGTATACAAAGATCGATTCGTTGTCTGCGTTGAAGATTGGAGCAGTCGAGTCAACCACATAAATGTTCTGTGTAGCTACAGCTTGGTTACCGCAGTTGTCAGTAGCGCGGTAAACACGCTCAACCAAGTATGAACCAACGCAGTTACCTGGAACAATCAAATCTTGTGAAGAGATAGTTACATCCTGATCGCAGTTGTCGGTCGCAGTTACTTCGGCAACAGCAGGAAGTGCATCACCGCAGTCGATGGTTACGTTTTCAGGCAAACCTACAAACGTTGGATCGGTAGTATCAACTATTGTAACCGTTCGTGTAACAGTACCCGTATTGCCGCACACATCAGAAGCCGTGTATGTTTCTGTGATTACTGAGTTACATCCATCTGAATCTGATGTAGAAGTCATACCAACTGTCAACTCATTCGTGCAGTTGTCAACCCATGACGGGTCGAACGTAGGAATAGCTGAACCGCATTCAACAGTGATGTTCTCAGGTTGGTTGATAGCAACAGGAGCTGTTGTGTCGATCAACGTAATGATTTGCCCAACTGAAACAGTATTTCCGCAATCGTCAGTAGCAGAGTATGTGCGAACGATACTGCCGGCGCAAGCACCACTTTGCACTTCATCACCTACCCAAACCACTTCAACGCTGGTGTCGCAGTTGTCTGTAGCAGTAGCGTAAATACCTGCAGCATCTTCACATGGACGATCAATTTCAGCAACGAAATCGATAACAGGAGCTTCAGTATCCAATACTGAAATGTTCTGTACGAAAGAAGACTGGTTTCCACAACCGTCGGTTGCAGTCCAAGTACGTGTGATGTAAGTAGCGCAGTTGCCGCCATTCACAACATCTGTGTAACCAGTAGAAACGCCGCTGCAATCGTCAACAGCAACAGGAGTTACAACCGCTACATCTTCGTCACACTCATAAACAAACGTGCTTTCGTTTTCAGCATTGAAGATTGGAGCCGTTGTATCTTCCACAAAAATGTTCTGTGTGAAGGTTGCAACGTTGCCGCAATCATCGGTTGCAGTGTAAACACGCTCAATCAAGTACTGACCGGCGCAGCTTCCACCCACTGTGTTATCAGAAGCAATAGCGTAAATCAAATCGCCTGTGCAATTGTCTGCAGCAACAACGATATCAGCGCCCGGAATTGGTGCGCCGCAATCGATGGTGATGTTTTCAGGATTGCTAATGAAAACTGGAGCTGTAGTATCTACAACTGTAATTGTTGTAGTTGCAGTTGAAACGTTATCGCAGTAGTCAGTAGCTGTCCAGATCCAAAGAATGATGTAGCTACCGGTGCAAGAACCTTCGATGATTTGCTCTTCGAACGAAACTGTTACTTCAGCATTGTGACCTTCTGCATAAGAGCCGAAGATTGCAGTAGCATCGCCGCAATTGTCTGTAGTTTGGATAGCATCCACGCCGGGAGCCGCAGGCAGACTGCTGCACTCTACAGTTGCATCAGCAGGAATCCAGGTAATCACAGGAGCTGTAGTGTCCTGGATGTAGATAACAAACTCTTCTGTAGTTGAGTTACCGCAGTTGTCTGTGATAGTCATTGTGCGGTGAATAGTACCCAAGCAGCCACCAGAAGTCATTTCATCTGAATAGGTGTAAGTCAAATCGCTATCGCAATTGTCGGTAGCAGCAGGACGCACCCATTGCTCATCGTAGATAGCATCACACTCTACTGCATATGGACCCACGAGGTTCACAAATGCAGGAGCTTCTGTGTCGATTACATTGATTACCTGAACACCGGTTGCTGTGTTGCCGCATGCATCAGAAACAGAGAATGAACGAGTGTAGGTATAAGCGCAGTCATTGCCATCGCTAACGATGTCAACCAACACTTCAATCGCAAGCTCAGAAGTACAGTTGTCCGTTGCAGAAGCATCTTCGAATATTACATCAGCATTGCACTCAGCAGTATACCCAGCAGGTACTGACAATACAGGAGCTGTAGTATCAATAACGTTGATTGTTTGAGTGCCTGTGGTCGTATTGCCGCAGTCGTCGCTAACAGAGAAGCTGCGAACGTATGTGATGATACATCCATCCTGAATGGTCGCCAATTCCTCTAAGATGTTCAAAGAAGCCGAGCAATTGTCGGTGGCTGAAGCCGCCTCAAAAAACACTTCATCGTTGCATTCAACAGTGTAGCTGGCAGGCACGTTCAATACCGGAGCAGTATCGTCGTTCACTGAAATAGTGTAAGAGCATGATTCGCGGTTTCCACAAACGTCTTCGGCAATGTAGCGGTGAGTAATTACAAAATTGCAAGTACCATTTGTGTAAACAGTATCCGAACCTGCATACGAAACAACCACATCGCTGGTACAATTGTCAGCAGCATTTACATTGGATGCACTTACCGGAGCAGGAACATCAGCAGCGCACTGCACATTCACATTGGCCGGACAGCTGGTAAATGTTGGAGCAGTCGTATCGTTTACATTGACAATTTGATCGTGGAAAGCAACGTTTCCGCAGGCATCCGTTGCAGCCCAACGGCGCTCAATTGTTTGAGAGCAGGCCTCGTTTGGCTGACCCGGATTTTCACAACCCATATCCAGCGTAACGTCACCATGACCTGAAACGGATTCACGATTAACGTGACCTTCATAGAAGAACCATCCGCTACCACCGTTGTTGGTGTTGCGGTTGTTTGCACCTGTTCCGAATTGGAAACCGTATGCATAGTTTGCAGGCTGGTGCGAAAGGATGAGTTGGTCACCTTCGAAAGCACCGAAACCTTCCAAACGAGAAATAGTAGTAAGGAGTTTGTAGAAATTCCATGAAGTGTGGTTAGCGCCATTCAAGCCGAGGTTGTCCATGTATAGACCACCCTCTGCGCTCCATGCAGCCCAGTCAACACCTTCGGCCATGGTCATGTCGACATGCCAACCGTTGGCTGAGTTGTTCAAAGCAACTACATCACCAACCAAACGTGCTTCGCCGTCGTTGCTGAACACCAAGCTTGGTGTACCAACCCAACGGTACCAATCGGTTGAAGCAAGACCTGCACTGTAAAGACCATTGATCCATACGGCCCAATCTTGACCGGGACCCGCAGGAGTAGTCACTTGGTTGCACACCAACGTGTCGTTGATGGATGATGATGAACCAAATTGTTCAACAACAACTTCACCACCGCAACCGTCAATTGCCTCGAGGTTTTCGTAAGCAGGAACTTCCTCGATGCACTGATAAGCGGCATTCGCCGGTGCATTCACGAAAACAGGCGCTTCGAAATCAGCAATGCGGAAAATAGCAGTGCAAGATTCTGCAAACGTTGTTTCGCCATTGGAGAAAGTAACTGTCCAGGTGCGAGCAATGGTATAATCGCAATCGTTACCTGAGATAATCGAAGTTGACTCAACAACATCGACGGCATCGAAACCTGCCTCAGCAGCACCTTGAAATGAAATACTCGGCACATCGCCGAGGCAATTCACGTCACCGTCTGCAGGACAAACTAGGTAGAGATTTTGGGCGAATGCATCACTCGCGCCACAGAGAACAAACACGATAGCTAGAGCCAACGTTCTAAAACTCGCCGAAGCGAAGTTCACTGTACGTAACAGTTTACTCATGATTAAGAGATTTGGTTTTTGATTAATTTAAAGTTTCAACACCTAAATGTTGATTACAAGTCGGCGGCAAATGTATACGGATTCTCTTATGAACTAACAAAATTTTTTGAGTCATCATCGATATCACCCTCTCGCTCATCGTTACGAATTGTCATTTCATCTAATCAACACTCAGATTATCAACATGTTATAGTTAATTATTCCGAGATGCAAAAAGTTAATAGAGAGAATACAGTGTTTAGTCGGGTTGAAACAATCATCAATCTAAACAACTGATTTATAAGGCGAAATACTGATCCAGGTCATTAAAAACTTAAACCAACTAGCAATCACTTTTCAACAAACTCATTATAAACAGATTGCGCTTCAACATTCGACTCGACATACACAATTTCAAAACACCCCAAAGAAAGGGGCAATGCATATGCATTTTTTTTCTGTTCAACCTTCTTATCGTGACTTAAAAACGGCTCAACCTTCTTCCAAAGAGGAAATTTCGGTAGTACATCCTTGTACCATGATTGCAATACTCGAACTATTTCAAGCGTGTCATTCGTAGAGAGAAGCCCCAACCGCTCTGAGAGCCTCACCTCGACCATCATCCCCATTGCAACAGCAACACCGTGTTCGATCACATTGTCGTCGTGCAAAGCAGCAGACTCAATAGCATGCCCAATGGTATGTCCGAAATTGAGCACCTTTCTGCGCCCCTTCTCCAGGGGATCTTCGCGAACAATAGCAAGCTTCGCATCAACTGAATGTCGAAGTATCTGCATCGGAATGTCGCGCACCATGGGCGACAAGGACTGCAGCATACTCCACAATTCTCCACTGGTGATAACTCCATGCTTTATTACTTCTGCCATGCCCGAAAGAAATTGAGCATCGGTAAGCGTCTTGCAGAAGTGTGGATACACCAACACCGCCTCCGGTTGTACAATGGTACCTATCGCGTTCTTCACATTGGTTAAATCAACACCATTCTTACCGCCAATAGCCGCATCTGTCATGGCAAGTAACGTAGTCGGTATGAAAATACAGGCCAACCCTCTTTTATAGGTGGCTGCAACAAAACCTCCCAGATCGGATACCGATCCACCACCAAGACATACCAGCACATCCGATTTCGTGAATTCAAGTTCCAATAAATGGCTCCACAAGTGAAAACAAACCTCCGGAGATTTGCAAGCCTCTCCGGAATCTACCTCAATAATGTCCAAAGGTGAATCGTCGCCAAGGGCCTCAAGAAGTTGTGGCAAACACATCTCCCCCACCGTCTCATCGGTTAGAATAGCATATCGCCTTCCTGAAAGCTGTTTTGAAAGCGATGCGGAAATCGCCGTTAAAGAAGACACGAACTTAGGTTTGGTAATTTTCATCGTTCAAATATGGCTCAAAAAAAAAAGCGAGACCTAAGTCTCGCATTCTGTGGTGCCACCAGGAATCGAACCGGGGACACAAGGATTTTCAGTCCTTTGCTCTACCAACTGAGCTATGGCACCTCGCTAAAGCGGCCGCAAATGTAATAGCTTTTTCAAACTATGAAAGAAGAATTGAAAAAAAAACTTCTTGCGCCGCTCTCATCCCAACCGACGGCAACCCAATTGCCAAGCGCTGAATAAGTCGCATCCGTGAGTGGTTTCAAGCGCAATACACAATATTTAAGTCACTGCTAACCATTGAATTAAGCACCTTTTCATCATCTATCGCAACCTTTTTTGTCACACTTCGGTACAAGCACCTATAAAAACTAAGGCTTAATCCAACAACACAAAAACAATTTAAAAAGAAGTACAATGAAAACCTTCAACCCTAAAAGAACCCTGGTAATTGTAAATGGCTTGTTCATAGCCATTCTAGTTGCCGCTCAATTAACAATGGTAGCACAGGTTACTCCTATTGTTGACACCCATCACCTCATGTGGTCTAATCAAGTTGGTACCACAGGCACCGATAAAGCAGAAGGAATAGCTTGTGAATTCATGGGCAATACCTACACTGCCGGCTACGTAAGCGGATCAAACTTCATGGGCGT